>NZ_BADY01000158.1:0-129167 GCF_000241185.1 Pseudoalteromonas sp. BSi20495 | reverse complement strand
AGAAGATTAAAAACCGAAGTTTTATTTAACTCTCTGAGTAGTTCGTGCCTCGCTACGCGTTGTCCGCTGCGCGTCGCCATATCCCATCTCAGTGGGGTCGCATTATAGGGAGATCCGAAAACAGATCAACCCTTTTTTGAAGAAAACTTGAAATAATGTGCTGTTCGCTGACTATTTGAGCTAAACGGTCAAAAACAACACTAAACAGTGTGTCTTTACTAGTTTATATAGCTAGTTAATGTAAAAACGAGTATTAAAAGCCATAATCACCCTTTCGAAATGGGATCCATTCGAATCCTATTCATTAATAAATGATCTATACCGCTACACAAAGTTCAAATTGCTTCTTTATAAGGAGTAACAATTAGATAAGGCAAATACAAAGAGCATTCTTGAATTGACTTGCTATGCTCTACGTGAATTTAGTTCGGTTTAAAAAATGGAACTATTTAAGTCTGTGGCCGTTGAGGCTCAATAGAAAGTGTAAGATGTTAAATATCAGCTAAATTTAGTGTTTGCTCATTTATTTATTATGAAGCCAATTCAATTAGCCGTCTTGAGTTTAAAAAAGTCATTAGGATAGTTAATAAACCACTCTTGATGAAAAGATATCGCTGATAAAAGTTTTAAATGAATCCATATAAGCTTATAAAATAGGAACTTTAGGAAGAAATATTCTGTTGGAGGGGACTTAATAAATTTTAGGCAAGAAAAAGCCGAGCATTGCTCGGCTTTTAGGTTTCTTTAAGACTTACTCTGCAGACTGTGCGTCTTCTTGAACTGCTTCGCTAGTCGCTGGGCGACCAACTAGTTCAATATAAGCCATTGGTGCATTATCACCAGTACGGAAGCCACACTTAAGAATACGAGTGTAACCACCTGGACGATCTGCATTACGCGGACCGATTTCACTGAATAATTTACCAACAACTTCATTATCACGCGTGCGAGCAAACGCTAAACGGCGATTTGCTACACTGTCAGTCTTAGCCAGTGTGATTAAAGGTTCAATTACACGACGTAACTCTTTCGCTTTAGGCAAAGTAGTTTTGATGATTTCATGTTTCACCAAAGAACCTGCCATATTGCTAAACATCGCTTTACGATGGCTACTGTTACGGTTTAATTGACGACCACTCTTACGATGGCGCATG
The DNA here is from genome assembly GCF_000241185.1 of Pseudoalteromonas sp. BSi20495. NCBI lineage: Bacteria > Pseudomonadati > Pseudomonadota > Gammaproteobacteria > Alteromonadales > Pseudoalteromonadaceae > Pseudoalteromonas > Pseudoalteromonas sp. BSi20495. The sequence continues at coordinate 128,013 of NZ_BADY01000158.1, read as the reverse complement.
ACCCTATCCTTCTAACTAAACTAATATAGTGATTTAGATTATTCAGCTAAACTTGCAGGCGGCCAATTTTCTAGGCGCATGCCCAGAGAAAGACCACGTGAAGCTAGCACGTCTTTAATTTCAGTTAGAGACTTCTTACCTAGATTAGGCGTTTTAAGAAGCTCAACTTCAGTGCGCTGAACTAAATCACCAATATATTGAATTTGCTCGGCTTTCAAACAATTTGCTGAGCGTACTGTTAGTTCAAGATCATCAACTGGACGAAGTAGAATAGGATCGAATTCTGGCTTCTCTTCTTTCTCTTCTGGCTCAGTTACATCGCGTAAATCTACGAATGCATCTAATTGCTCAGCTAAGATAGTAGACGCACGGCGGATCGCTTCTTCTGGATCTAAAGTGCCGTTTGTTTCCATATCAATGATTAATTTGTCTAAATCTGTACGTTGCTCAACTCGAGCTGATTCAACCGAGTACGCAATACGTTCAACTGGGCTAAATGATGCATCAAGCAACAATCTACCAATTGGACGCTCATCGTCATCAGAGGATAAACGACTAGATGCCGGCACATAACCACGACCACGTTCAACACGAATACGCATGCTGATCTCGCTGTTATTTGTAGTTAAATTACAAATAACGTGATCTGGATTAGCAATTGTTACATCGCCATCGTGCTGAATATCAGCCGCAGTAACAGGGCCTACACCAGATTTAGTCAGGGTCAGAAAAACTTCATCTTTGCCTTCTAACGTTACTGCTAAACCTTTAAGGTTTAATAGTATTTCAATGATGTCTTCTTGAACGCCTTCTTTCGCGCTGTACTCATGTAATACACCGTCGATTTCAACTTCAGTTACTGCACATCCAGGCATAGATGAAAGTAATATACGGCGTAAAGCATTACCCAGAGTATGGCCAAAGCCTCGCTCTAATGGTTCTAAAACTATTTTAGAACGCGTTGGGTTGATAGCGTCGATGTCGACTAACCTTGGTTTTAGAAATTCTGTAACAGAACCCTGCATTTTATCCTCTCTTAACTCTTAACTTTACTTAGAGTAAAGTTCGACGATTAGTTGTTCATTAATGTCCGCAGACAGGTCTGAACGCTCAGGTAGACGCTTAAAGCTGCCTTCCAATTTCTTACCGTCAACTTCAACCCAAGTCGGCTTTTCACGTTGCTCAGCCAACTCTAGAGCAGCGATGATACGTGCTTGTGTCTTAGACTTCTCACGGATTACAACAGTATCTTCTGGTGTAATTACGTATGAAGGAATGTTCACAACACGACCATTAACTAAAATCGCTTTATGGCTTACTAACTGACGTGCTTCTGCACGTGTGCTAGCAAAACCCATGCGATATACAACATTGTCTAAACGTTGCTCTAAAAGCTGTAACAAGTTTTCACCTGTGTTGCCTTTAAGGCGAGCAGCTTCTTTGTAGTAGTTACGGAATTGCTTTTCTAATACACCGTAGATACGACGTACTTTTTGCTTTTCACGTAATTGTAAACCGTAATCAGATAAGCGACCTTTACGAGCGCCGTGCTGACCAGGTGCAGTCTCAAGTTTACACTTAGAGTCGATAGCTCTTACGCCGCTCTTAAGGAACAGGTCAGTACCTTCACGACGACTCAGCTTGAGCTTAGGGCCCAAATATCTTGCCATGTTATTTCTCCTAACCTATTGTTAAACGCGACGTTTCTTCGGTGGACGACAACCATTATGTGGTATTGGCGTCACGTCAGTAATGTTGGTAATACGGTAACCAGCAGCATTCAAAGCACGTACAGCAGATTCACGACCTGGACCTGGACCTTTGATGAAAACTTCTAGATTCTTTAAACCGTATTCTTGAGCAGCAGTACCTGCACGCTCTGCAGCAACCTGAGCAGCAAATGGTGTAGATTTACGTGAACCACGGAAACCTGAACCACCGGCAGTAGCCCATGATAATGCATTACCTTGACGGTCGGTAATCGTTACAATAGTGTTGTTGAAAGACGCATGAACATGAGCCATACCATCAGCAACTTGTTTTTAACCTTTTTACGACGAATTGGTGTCTTAGCCATAATACTATCCCCTTATCGCTTAATAGGCTTACGAGGACCCTTACGGGTGCGCGCGTTAGTCTTAGTTCTTTGACCACGTAGTGGTAAAGAGCGACGGTGACGTAGGCCACGATAACAACCAAGGTCCATTAGGCGCTTGATATTTAAAGTAACTTCACGACGAAGATCACCTTCAACAGTGTACTTGCCAACTGCATCACGCAGTACGTCAAGAATTTCGTCTGAAAGTTCACCGATTTTTGTGGTTTCGGCGATACCAGTCGCTTCTAAGATAGCCTTAGAGCGAGTCTTACCTATGCCATAAATAGCTGTTAAACCAATAACTGCATGTTTATGATCAGGGACGTTAATGCCAGCAATACGGGCCACTAACACATCTCCTATATTCGAATTTGGTAATCATAAGTTTGAAAAGCCCGTAAGGATACTCAAACGAAGACCAAATTACTACTAAAAACACAGGCCGAGAAAACTCAGCCTGCACGACTGTTTACTTAGCCTTGCCTTTGCTTATGCTTAGGCTCACTGCAAATTACGCGTACTACACCAGCACGTTTAATAACTTTACAGTTACGGCATATTTTCTTAACGGAAGCACGTACTTTCATTGCTCAACTCCGTAAACTGACCTTATCGACCGTAGCCTTTAAGGTTCGCTTTTTTCAGCACAGAATCATACTGATGAGACATCAGGTGAGTCTGTACTTGTGCCATAAAGTCCATGATTACAACAACGATAATCAAAATTGATGTACCGCCGAAATAGAATGGCGTTTGCCATGCCATAGTCATGAATTCAGGCACCAGACAGATAAAGGTTATATACAAAGCACCTGCCAATGTCAGGCGTGTCATCACTTTATCAATGTATTTAGATGTCTGCTCACCTGGTCGAATACCTGGGATAAATGCGCCAGATTTCTTAAGGTTGTCTGCAGTTTCACGCGGGTTAAACACCAACGCTGTATAGAAAAAGCAGAAGAAGATAATAGCCGCAGCTAAAACAAGTGAGTACAACGGTTGACCTGGAGTCAGCGTAGTAGCAACAGCTTGTAATACATCAGCGACCGGACCTTCACCTTGGCCGAACCAGCTTGCAATTGTACCAGGGAACAGAATTATACTGCTAGCGAAGATTGGTGGAATAACACCCGCCATATTTACTTTTAGTGGTAAATGCGTGCTTTGAGCAGCAAATACTTGACGACCTTGTTGGCGCTTTGCGTAGTTAACAACAATACGACGTTGTCCACGTTCAAAAAACACTACAAGATAAGTAACAGCGAATACGATTACCGCAACCATCAACAGTACAAAAACATTCAAATCACCTTGGCGCGCCATTTCGACTGTCGAACCAATAGCAGACGGCAAGTTAGCTACAATACCAACAAATATTAGAACAGAAATACCGTTGCCGATACCACGTTCTGTTATCTGCTCACCCAACCACATAAGGAACATAGTACCAGTTACTAAACTCACCACTGCGGTGAAATAGAAACCCATACCAGGGTTAACTACTAACCCCTCCATCATGCCCGGTAAGCTAGTAGCAATACCGATTGATTGAATAGTAGCTAGCACAAGCGTGCCATAGCGTGTGTACTGGCTAATTTTTTTACGCCCTTGTTCACCTTCTTTCTTAAGCTCTATAAACGGAGGATACATATGCGTTAATAGTTGCGTAATAATCGAAGCCGAAATATACGGCATAATACCCAGTGCTAACACTGAAGCTCGCTCAAGTGCACCACCACTGAACATGTTGAACATTTCAACAATGGTGCCCTTTTGTTGCTCGAAGAAATCGGCAAGTACAGCGGCGTCAATCCCAGGGATCGGCACAAATGAACCTAGACGGTAAATTATGATAGCACCCAATACGAAGAGTAATCGGCGCTTCAATTCCGAAAGTCCACTTTGTGCACTTTGTGTATCTTGACCTGGTTTAGCCATTAGTACTTCCTTAGTCTTCTACCTTGCCTCCGGCAGCTTCAATTGCTTCGCGAGCACCTTTAGAGGCTTTAAGGCCTTTAACGGTAACAGCGCGTGAAACTTCGCCAGATTTAACAACTTTAACGAAAAGAACGTTCTTTTTAACTAGACCAGCTGCTTGTAACGCGCTTAGGTCTACCACATCGCCTTCTACTTTAGCGATTTCAAAAAGGTTTATTTCTGCAGATACTAAAGATTTGCGAGAAGTGAAACCAAATTTTGGTAGACGACGTTGCATAGGCATTTGACCGCCTTCAAAACCAACGCGTACTTTACCGCCAGAACGTGACTTTTGACCTTTGTGACCACGACCACCAGTCTTACCTAGACCAGAACCGATACCACGACCAACACGTTTTGGAGCAGTTTTTGAACCTGCAGCAGGTGAAAGTGTATTCAAATGCATCGAATTAACCCTCTACCTTAACCATGTAAGAAACCTTGTTTATCATACCACGTACACATGCTGTGTCTTCTAACTCAACAGTGTGGTTGATACGACGTAAACCAAGACCGCGTAATGTAGCTTTATGTTTCGGTAAACGACCGATAGAGCTTTTTACTTGTGTTACTTTTACAGTTTGATTTGCCATGGTTACCCCAGAATTTCGTCTACGCGAAGGCCACGTTTTGCAGCGATAGACTGTGGAGAATTCATATTCTCAAGAGCCGAAATCGTTGCACGTACCACGTTGATCGGGTTAGTAGAACCGTAACATTTAGAAAGTACGTTCTGCACACCAGTAACTTCTAGTACTGCACGCATAGCACCACCTGCGATGATACCAGTACCTTCAGATGCTGGTTTCATGAACACTAGTGAGCCAGCATGACGTCCCTTAACAGGATGCTGTAATGTATTGCCATTTAGGTCTACGTTAATCATGTTGCGACGTGCCTTTTCCATTGCTTTTTGAATAGCAGCTGGAACTTCACGTGCTTTACCATAACCAAAACCTACTTTACCTGCGCCGTCACCAACTACAGTTAGTGCAGTAAAGCTAAAGATACGACCACCTTTAACTACTTTAGACACACGGTTTACCGCGATTAGCTTTTCAGCTAGATCAGGCTGTTGTTGCTTTGCTTCTACGTTAGCCATTGTCTACTCCTAGAATTGCAAACCGGCTTCACGCGCAGCATCAGCTAGCGCCTTCACACGGCCGTGATATTTAAAGCCACTGCGATCAAAAGCAATCTTTTCGATGCCTTTGTCAGCCGCACGTTCAGCAACCGCTTTGCCAACTGCTTGCGCAGCTTCAACGTTACCGGTGCCTTTAACTGTTTCGCTAATAGCCTTTTCAACAGTAGAAGCAGCAGCCAGTACATTACCCTCAGCATTTACTACTTGAGCATATATGTGACGTGGCGTGCGGTGGATAACAAGACGCGTTGTGCCTTGTTCAATATAATTTCTACGAGTGCGTTTAGCACGACGTAGACGAGCTGTTTTTTTATCCATCGTCTTACCTTACTTCTTCTTAGCCTCTTTACGGCGTACATTCTCATCTGAATAACGAACACCCTTACCTTTATAAGGCTCAGGTTTACGGTATGCACGAATGTTAGCAGCTGTTTGACCAACTAACTGCTTATCTACGCCCTTAACTAGAACTTCTGTTTGGCTTGGAGTTTCAATCGTAATTCCTTCAGGAACTGCGAAATTAACTGGGTGTGAGAAACCAAGTGTTAAGTCTAAAACTTTACCCTTAGCTGCTGCACGGTAACCAACGCCTACTAACTGAAGTTTCTTCTCGTAACCTTCATGCGTACCAACAACCATGTTGTTGATTAGAGCACGAGCAGTACCTGCTTGAGCCCATGCATTAGCTACGCCATCACGAGGTAAAGTTGTAATAACGTTGTCATTAACTTGTACTTCAACAGCGTTGTTGATAGTACGAGTTAGTTCACCGTTTTTGCCTTTAACTGTGATTTCCTGGCCTTTTAATGTAACTTCTACACCGGCAGGAACAGTAATTGGTGCCTTTGCTATGCGAGACATAGTTCCCCTCCGATTAAGCTACAAAACCAATGATTTCACCACCAACACCAGCACTACGTGCTGTGCGGTCTGTCATTAGGCCTTTAGAAGTTGATACGATAGCGATACCAAGACCACCCATTACCTTAGGTAATTGGTCACGTTTCTTATAGATACGTAAACCAGGGCGACTTACACGCTGGATATTTTCAATTACAGCTTTGCCTTCGAAGTACTTTAACTCGATAGAAAGCTCAGGTTTCGCTTCACTGTTAACAGCGAAATCTACGATATAACCTTCGTCTTTTAGTACTTTAGCTAATGCTACTTTCAGCTTTGAAGTTGGCATCGTTACAGATACTTTCTTCGCTGATTGACCATTACGGATACGTGTAAACAAATCCGCGATAGGATCTTGCAAGCTCATAGTCTTACTCCCATGATTCTATTACCAGCTAGCCTTTTTAAGGCCAGGAATTTCACCGCGCATAGCTGCTTCGCGAACTTTAATACGGCTCATGCCGAATTTGCGAAGGTAACCATGTGGGCGGCCCGTAATGTTACAACGATTACGTTGACGTACAGGGCTAGAATCACGAGGTAAAGCTTGTAGCTTAAGAACCGCGTCCCAACGATCATCTTCAGACGTGTTAACATCTGTGATGATAGCTTTTAGTGCTGTACGCTTTTCAGCGAATTGAGCAACTAGTTTTGTGCGCTTAGCTTCGCGCGCTTTCATAGAATTCTTTGCCATAACCCTACCCTTATTTCTTAAATGGGAAGTTAAACGCTTCTAACAACGCACGGCCTTCCTCATCAGATTTCGCAGAAGTAGTGATAGTAATATCCATACCGCGTACACGGTCTACTTTATCGTAATCGATTTCTGGGAAGATGATTTGTTCACGTACGCCCATGCTGTAGTTACCACGTCCATCAAAAGACTTAGCACTTACGCCACGGAAGTCACGAATACGTGGGATAGCGATTGATACCAAACGCTCAAAAAAGTCCCACATACGCTCGCCGCGTAGGGTTACTTTACAACCAATTGGGTAACCTTCACGCACTTTGAAGCCAGCAACAGATTTGCGTGCTTTAGTGATTAGAGGTTTCTGACCAGAGATTGCTGCAAGATCAGCTACTGCGTGATCTAAAATCTTCTTGTCAGCTAGGGCTTCGCCCACGCCCATATTCAATGTGATCTTTTCGATCTGAGGGACTTGCATGACAGAGCTGAAACCAAACTTCTCTTGAAGTTCAGCTACTACTTTGTCTTTATATACTTCATGCAGTTTCGCCATCATTCTACTCCAACTATTAGATAGTTTTACCAGTAGATTTAAAGATACGTAATTTCTTACCATCTTCAATCTTGAAACCTACACGATCAGCTTTACTCGTTTCCGAGTTGAAGATCGCAACGTTTGATGCATCCATAGATGCTTCTTTCTCAACAATACCGCCAGCTTGGTTCAATTGTGGAACCGGCTTTTGGTGTTTCTTGATCAAGTTTATGCCTTCGACAAAGATTCGACCAGATTCAGTAACAACTGAAAGCACTTTTCCGCGCTTACCTTTGTCTTTACCTGCTAGTACGATTACTTCGTCATCACGACGTATTTTTGCTGCCATGATTGGCTCCTTACAGTACTTCTGGGGCTAGTGAAACGATTTTCATGAACTTATCATTACGAAGTTCGCGAGTCACAGGGCCGAAAATACGTGTACCAATTGGCTGTAAGTTATCATTTAAGATAACAGCAGCGTTGCTGTCAAAACGGATCAGAGAACCATCTGGACGGCGAACACCTTTTCTGGTACGCACAACTACCGCGTTTTTAACATCACCTTTCTTCACTTTACCGCGAGGAATAGCTTCTTTAACAGAAACTTTAATGATGTCGCCAATCGCTGCGTAGCGACGGTGTGAACCACCAAGGACTTTTATACACTGCACTTTGCGAGCGCCGCTGTTATCAGCAACTTCCAGCTGAGTTTGCATTTGGATCATGTTAATGACCTCCGGTGTAGTAATTACAACGTGTCTTAAATTTCTTTAAAATCAAGACATTTCGATTAAATCCCACTCAAAAACAAACGAGTTGTCTCTTAAGGGCGGGCAATTGTACCAGCATTGAGTGGGTAGCGATAGGTTATTTTTTAATTAATTTGGAGTGATGGGAAATTAAAGCTGAGCAATTCCGGCTATGTAGCTATTTTACAGGTGGTTACAAAACAAACAAGGCACCTGTAATGTGCCTTGTTTGTTTAGAGCGCAGTAAATTAACCAAATAAACCTTTTAATTTATCTTTAATCTTATCTTTTGCTTTTCTTTTGCCTTTTCTTTTACCTCATCGACCTTTTGCTTAGCTTCATCTTTGAGCGCACTGCCAACGTCAAGCTTTATACCTACATCGTGGAAAGGGCCTTTTATGCGCAGTGGTATTTTAAAGCCTGTACTGTCATCAGTCGTTCCCTGTCCTTCAATCGATCCAACTATGCCTGTAACCAAACGGTAGTTAACCGTTGTTTGGGGTAAATCAACATCGCCTTCACCTGATATTCTAATAAGTGGGCTGATAAGTGATAGGTCGGTATTTTTGCCAACACCATTAGTAAAGTTGAAGCTTCCCGTTAGTGCAGAGAAATCTGTTTGCTCTGATTCTTCAAACCCGGTATCTAACCCTTCAGATGCTGCACCAAAGTTTCCTGAAATAAGCTCCTTACCTTTACGTACCATTTCAGCTATATTCGCGCCTTTTACAGCGCCATCAGCAAACTCAAACCCAAGTTTTCCGTTAAGCGCACCAATAAACGACTTTTGACTTTGGCCAGTTGTGCTTAGGTTCCAATTTAAAGAACCCTTACCCATTAGCTTGTCAAAACCTGCCGCATCCGCTAATAAAGGCTGTGCATCTATACCAGCTAAGTCAAAGTTAGTTGATATTTTATAAGGCACTTGTTGTGCGTTTACATTGATAACGCCTTTACCTGACCCTTCATAAGCAGAAAAGCTATCTAGGCTTAGTTTTGCAACGCTATTTTTTAAAGCAACAGTAAATTGATTTGCGCCCAACTTAATATCATTAGCTTTTAATCCACTTGAACGAATTACTACATTCGCATCTAGTGAATTTAACGCACTTAAATCAATTTTAGTGTCATCCCATACTATTGGCTCTGCAGGCTTATCTTCTTGCTCTACTGGCTCTTCCTGTTTTACTACTGCTTCAGGTAGGTACGGGTTTAAATCAATCATACCTAAATCAATATCAGCATTTACAGCTAAACGCTTACCTAGGTTAAGCTCGCTCTTACCTTTTATTTCCAATGCGTCTAACGTCGCAGCTAAATCTTCTAAATTAAATTTCTCACCTGCTAGGTGCATTTTACCGTTTACACTAAATGCATTAAAAGCATTGTCTTTAGCGTCTAACTCTACACCTTGCCATTTCGCAATACTTTTAACAGACTCACCGCTTAGTGCTAACTGACCTTTAATATCTTGGCCTTGCTTAGCGATGCTCCCTTCGAACGTTAAATCAACTAAACGAGAATCTAAGGTTTGTTTAACATTAAAAGTAGCACCTTCAATTGCTTTAGCTGGAGTATCTAATTTTATATCAAGCTCAAAACGCTCCTGCATATAAGTAATACCCCCTTTTACTTCTAATGTTTTACGAAGTGATGGAAGTAAAATAGCGAGTTCTAAATCACTAATCTGTTGTTTGGCACCTGTTTGCCCATCTAGATAGGTAAATGTGCCGCCATAAATAGCAACCTCACCTAACTCAATATCAAAGTTATCTGGAAGCTTTATTGCTTCACTTGATTGGCTTTGCTCTTTAGGTTGCTCTGCAACTGCATCAAACAACTGCCAATTAGCTTTACCATTTTTGTCGGTTTCCAATAGGATATTTGGTTCGTTTATAACAAACTTATCTAATTTAAACTCACCACCAAATAATGAAAACCAAGGTATATGTACAGCAAGCTGTTTCATACTCGCCATGTTGGCGCGCGAACCTGATCCCATATTTGCAAAATGCACGTCGTTAAGTTCTAACTTTAATGCAGGGAATACGCTAAGTGTTTTATCACCTTTAATAGTAAGAGTGCGCCCAGTTGTTTGTTCTACCTGCTGCGACACTTTATTAAAAATAGTATCAGTAGGAATTAAAAACGGTGCGGCAACAATTAGTGCTATACATAATAAAAGTATTACACCTACAATTTTAAGTAAGGTTTTCATGATCGTCCTTTCAAACGTGCAAATAATGTTCTTATCATAGCGAGTGTTAGCTTTAAAATCATTGCTGAAGTTGTAAAAATGCTATTTAGTTTAACTTATTTGGCATGATATGAATCCGTGCTGAAAATTTCAGCATAAAAAACATATAGTAGAGTACTAATGAAATGGTTAATGCTATAAAAAAGCATTAACTAAATAATTCAATTTAATGCTCTTGAAATTAAACATTGTAAATTTAATGACAATATCTCACAAAAACCTCAAATCAAAATAACTAATATTTACCTATAATTTAATCTTGATACATTGAAAAGTATAGATATTTATCCCCTGTCACTATTAAGCATTGAGGACAGCGCTGTTGTTATTGATGTAATTGCGCTAAAATAGACCAGCAAAAAAATATATATCTAATCCGGAGATTCTACAAGGCATGAAAAAACTGCTAATTTCACCGTCAAAAATGACGCTAGGCGAACAAGAAAATCAAATCTATCAGAACATTCTGAAGCAATCTTCAGAGTTAAGCCTTAACCTTATGGCCGTGAAAGTAGAAAACCACCCTGATGATTTTTTACCTTGGTGTTACGAACTATTAAATGCAAGTAGAGATCGTATGAACTACGATTTACTAGAGCCGCAACAATTACCTATACTTAAGAAGCTACACGATCAGCTTATTTCAGCTATCAGCTTTTTACAGGTTAAAACTTTACGTATTGCTCCGTGGCCTGTTGTAAGTGTATTTGTAGAACAACACAAAGACGTTATTGCTCTTGATGAACAGCTTCGCTTAGTAGACTACATTAAAAGCATTCGTGAACAATCTCTTAAAGATATGATTCCTGAAGATTTACTTGCGTTTAGCGGTAAGCATATGGCGTCACTTGATCCAAGCACATACAACTTTGATGTTGAATGGTTTGCCTCAACTAAGAGTGCAAAAAGCTTTCATCAAATGCTTAGCGATTTACCAGGTGATTTTGATGCAGCTCTAGCAAACATCCCACTTGAAGGTGATATAACTCAATACGAATACCAGCAATTTGTTGCTGCTTACTCAAAAGTGTTTACCGACAACAATGAAAAACCAACGCTAGCCCCTGCAACTCGCTTGCTAGCAATGCGCCGCCCTGATTTATTTACTCCGATTACAAATAATCGATTAGATGCATTATGTGGCGCTCTTGGAGTTCCAAAACTTAAAAATAGTGATTTTGAGCGTTACTGGCAAGATATCGTTAAAGGTATTCAAGCTATGTCGTGGTATAAAATGGCTAATGCAAGTAACGAACTAGAGGAACAGTTAGTTTCTATTAAAGCACTGATCCCATGTTTCTTTTATTATGCAGACACTAAAACACCTGACAGTTCAAACTACATCAAGTTACTTAGCAAGCCTAAGCGTAGTACAACAACGACAGGTAAAACTCAACGTAGAGGCAAAGAGTCTGCAGAAATTTTAGTAGACCGTGCTCTTGCTGCTGACGATATTCCTGAGCATATTCGCAGCAAACGAGACTCGATCATTAATGAAGTACAAAAAGGTCGAGGCGTTAACGAAACAATTAGTCTAATGCGTACTATTTTCGGCTAAATAAATCTAACCTAGCTGTACTTTAATGGTGCGGCTAGGTTAATTTATGCACCAGCAGCGTGCGAACACTTATTAAAATCACCTCAATAAAAAACACTACTCCTTTGTAAGTCATTATTTTTAAAATATAAAAATACATTTTAAAATAAATAAAACCAAGCTGGCACACACAGTGCACTATCTCCCCAGTTAAACAATAAAAATGCATCCAGTTAAAAGGTTAAAGCAATACATAATAAAACCTTGGCATGCAAAAATCATATAACGGGAAATGGACATGCTCAAACTAAAAAAAACAATTGCGATTAGCACCATCGCATTAATGGCTGCAACATCGGTAGTCTCAACATCGGTTCAAGCTGAAGTAACAGCAAATGCGGCAGCAACATCAAATTACTTATGGCGCGGCCAAGAGCAAACGGGGGGTGATGCGGCAATATCCGGTGGTATTGACTACGCTAATGAGTCTGGTTTTTATGCCGGCACTTGGGCTTCAAATGCATCTTGGGCTGACGAAATGACCTACGAGCTTGACTTATACGCAGGTTTTGGTGGCGACATTAACGAAATTGTTAGTTACGATGTTGGTTATATTTATTACGCTTACCCAGACGCAGCTTCTGGAGCTGACGCAGATTTCTCTGAAATTTACGGTAGTATTAGTGTTGAAGGCTTCACGTTTGGCGCTTCTGTACTTGCAACATCAGCTGCAAGTGGTGACGGTACAGACTTTGGCGACTCACTTTACCTAACTGCTGATTATGGCTTTGCTGTCGGTAGTAACGGTACTGAAATGGCACTACATTTAGGTCATTACTCTGGTGATTTTATTGGTGACGACAATATCTTAGATTACGGTATATCTATTTCAAAAGACGGTTTTACTTTTGGTTTGTCTGATACAGATATAGATGATTCAGATATTAAAGCCTACGTAGCTTACTCTGTAGACTTTAACTTATAAAAAAGAATGTGTTACTTGCTGCAACACGAAGGGCCTTTTGGCCCTTTTCTCGTTTATAATATTACTTGAATGGCACCTTAGTACAACTCACTTCAACTGTTTTAGGGTACCAAGCCGGAGCAATTTGATTAACAGCCACCTCTGCCAAACCATTAGTAAACGATTTATACGTATGGACACTTTGCCATTCACCTTGTGGGCAATGAGTACTTAAATCTAACGGCTTAGATCCTTCATATAATGCAAGAGCAAAATTATGATGCCATTGTGAACTCTCTTGAGTTTTATTGCTCACGTTGTCTTGTACACCATTATCAAAGTAAATGTTCGTACATCCCGTTAATATAATCAGCATACAACTTGTTATAAGTAACTTAATACTCATAATGCCTCTCCTACTATTTCATCTTCGCACCATACTTTAATAGTGTGAGGTGCATATATACCAAGTGTAATTAAACTAAGTGCTCCATCACTAAACGTTTGTTGTGACTGCATTTGAGTTACTGATTTATCTACACATACTTTTTTCACATCAACGCGCTCTTCTCCAACTAATCCCCATAAAAAGAACGGTCGACTATCTTCATAACTCGCTTTGCTTGTTATTTTGGCTGCTTGCTGTGGCTGAATTGTCACCGCAGAGCAAGCGGTTAAACTTAGTATTAAAACGCTTATCATTAGCTGCTTCATTCTTATCCCTTGTTGTTTACTCTTAATGACAGCAGTGTACAAAAAAACTAAAGTTAAGTTAGTAAGAAGGTGTGGGGAAAATGTAGCGGTTTATACAAAAATTTATACAATTTTCTACAAAGTTTAGGATGAGGGCTACTTACTAAATGAGTTTAGATATAGTAAAAATAACTTTACTGTTAGCTATCAATAACCTCTTTCAATAGCTATAAAAATGCCAGTCAGTAAAACAACTGGCATTTTTATACTGCACTTAAAAGCTACAGTGCTTTAATATTATCGCCACTTTTCTTGTCAATTAACTTAATAAAAGGATCCACACCTGCAAATTTAGGTAATTCAGTTACCTTTAGTATAATGGTATTTACACCCGTTTTTATCTCGTGCTTTTGCATATAGATCACAGCACTTTCACTATGTATCTCATTCGGATCTGCGCTGAATAAAGCAACATCTATCATTTGCGCTAGCGGTACATCTTCTTCACTACCTTCGCCATCGGCATGTTTTTTCGCTGCAGCAATAGTCAATGTAATGATATGTTCCCCATCAGCAGATTCAGCCTCTTGCACATCAACATCACTGATTTTTAAATCATATAACGTAATGGCATTAAATTGATCTTCAATGAATGCTTGTTCTTGCTCACTCGCTCCTCGCTTTAGATAGGCAATAAAGTCTAACGTGGTTGGGTAAAACTCTTGCGCATATTGGTAATCTCGCAAAAACGCTCGCAAAGCGGCATTTACGCGCTGCTCACCTAACAAATCATGTATGGCCATCATTACCACGGCACCTTTGTTATAGTGGATATACTGCTGCCCTGCGGCGCGTGCAAGTGTACGTTCCTCATAAAGCTCTGTCGTGCGTCCTAATAAGTAACGATCAAGTTCATACTTTAAGAATTTACGAAGGTTGTTTTCACCATACTTTTCTTTCATCACCATGATAGCTGCATATTGCGATAGCATTTCAGATAAAATATTAGAGCCTTCGACATTCGCGCCAATCACTTGGTGCGCCCACCACTGGTGCGCCAATTCATGCGATGTTACATAGTAAGGAAAATTAATATTATCTGGGTCACGTGTATCTGTAATAAACCCCATATTTTCAGAATACGGTACTGTATTAGCAAAACTTTGCGCAAAACTACGATAGCGAGGAAACTCAATAATACGCATTTGCTTATGCTGATAAGGACCAAACTCTTTAGAGAAGTAATCTAAAGAATCTTTAGTCGACTGAATCATTGCATCTACATTCCAAGCATGATCTTTATGATGGTACACTTCAATGTTTACGCCATGATGCTGCTCTTTTTTCACCTCAAGTTCCATTGAGAGTAAAGTGTAAAAGTGCAACATAGGTGCATCCATTTCGTATACAAACGTGGTTCGGCCATTTTTAGTACTTTGTGATTGCAAGTAACCTGGAACCATCGCAATTTGCGACTCATCAGTGGAAATTGTGGCAGCAAAACTTACATAGTTATCTGCAAACAAAGGTTGATTATGATACTGCGTTTCTTCAATTTTATTGCCGCGTTTTAACTCTGGCAAACCCCTTTGACGACGCTCACTTTTATCTTGTATTTGCTTACCAAAGGAATAACCAAAACTCGGGAACAGTGCCGTGTTGTCAATAAAAGTACCGTTATACACAAGTCGCTCATCGCTTCCTCTATCTTCAAACCCTTCGGTATAACGCTCTACACTCATTGTAATTTCGCGGCTTTCGTTTGGTTGCATGGGTTTAGTAAAATCTAACCAAGCATGACGATACTGCTCGTTTAACTCCCCAAGTTGCGCGCCATCCACCTCAACACTCCATTTATGAGTATTATCAGGCTTATTTACTAATATTCGCGTAATCGGTTGTTGCGATTTATTCTCTATCTGCATTATCACGGTAGCTGTAATACGACGTCCTTGAGGGTAGATATCAGCAGTAACAACAACATCCGTTGGAATAGGTAAAGCCGCATCTACAAACTGACCGAACTCACGCTCATACTGCTCTTGTAAGTCTTCATACTGTTCACTGGTTATAAATTGATTGAGAACCGTTGTGTTGTAGTAAATAAAACTTCCTACACCACCAAAAATAAGGGCACCACATACAATAACCGCTTTACCTGAATTGCCTAGCTGATAGCCTAACAACTGAACGCGTGCTTTTAAATTTTGCCCAGCTCCACGAGGCCAAAGCGCATAACTAAGTGCAGCAATGATCATACTAAAACCTAGCCAGTATAAATTATACCAATGCACTGCAGTTAAAAAGTGGCCATAACCATTAATATCTGAATAAGGCGCCTCTGGTGTCCGACCTATTACAAACATATTATGCTCAAAACCATAGTTACTCATCACCAAAGTAGCGATAAAATACAGCACATATAATCCCATACCTACGTATTTATTTGGGCTAATTACTTGTAGTAAAAAGGCAAAACCACCTTGAAAGATAAGCCCGAGTACAAATAAATAACCGAGTCTAATTACATATTGTGCAATATCAAAGTTCGCCATGCCCATCATCATTTGATAAAACAATGTCACCACGGAGCCAAATGCGCATAACAATAATAAAACAGCACTCAGCGCTACATATTTAGAGCCCCAGAACACCCAATTCGCAACAGGGTACGCATCGATAATGTCGGCCATTCTGGATTCACGATCATGCCATACAAGTTCACCACAATAGTAAACAAGTACTATCATCATCAATATGCCAAAGCTACCTTGAATAAGCTCAACCATTCTAAATGTGACTGGCCAAACATCAGTTCCGTATGGACCCATTGAGCCTACCAACGCTGGAATTAATGTCGCTAAAGATAAAATAAGTAAAATACCAAACGAATAGCTTTTTATAACTTGTTTGACTTCAAAAACAGTACGCGTTAAAAATTGCGACCACGCATTATTTCCCGTCGCTTTTGCCGTTATATTAAACTTAAGTGCAGCTGCAAAATTAGTATTATTATTTTTACTCGCCTTGCCTTTCACTTTTTGCTTTTGAGCCAAATGATGAGATGTATTGAGTGCTGCAATTGCCAATGCTAGTAAGGCAACACCGACCCAAATTAACCTATTATGTAATAACTGATCAGTTAACGTAATTTCCATTACATTACGCTCTGCTATTGTCCAGTATTCCATCTGCATTCTCATTGCCGACATACCAAACATATCTAGGTAAGCTGAGATTTCACGATATTGGATATCAGAGAAAATATTAGATCCAACCAAATAGCTAATAAGTAGGGCAACAGCAACTAGATAGAGCGTTACCATGCTACGAAAGCGCATTGCCACAGCATTAATGAGCGATGAGACAACAAACAAAGAAGGAGCTGCAATATAAAAGAAAGGCACTAAATAATAACTTAGTTGGTTTTCACCTATCATTTCACTGTCTAACCAACCCATTAAGCTACCAAAACCACTGCCAACCCACACACCCAACATAGTGCTTGAAAACACTAATAGCGTGACTAAATAAGCCCCGATGAATCTCCCAGCTTTATACTGAACTATGTTCAGTGGCTTGCTCAAAACTAATTCGTTGAGTTTACTCACGTCATCACGAATGGCTGAGCTTCCAACAAAGTTGACCACTAAAAAAATAGCAAACACCGACATAATCGCAATAACTTGCAAAATTGCGTAAGGAGAATTTATATTTACATTGCTGCTTCCCCCTATTTGCACCGAGTCAGAAACCGATGCCATAAAAGTAAGAAAAAACAAGATAAGTGACGTGATATAGAAAGAGGGCTGACGCATAAAATAGCGCAGCTCAAATTGCATCATTTTAAACAACATAATCAGTATCCTTATGCTGCTTTATTGCGGTGTTGGTGCAATGTTGAAAAATAGACATCTTCTAAATCAGCAGGCTTAGACTCAAACCCTTCTGGCGCATCGTCAGCAAACACACTGAGTAATGTTTGTCCTGCAAACAAACGCTTCGCTATTACCGGTAATGATTGTTCGAGTTCCAAAGCCTCGGCTTGGCTCATCGCTTTGTGCCAAATTTTTCCCTGTAACGTATTCGTAAGCTCAATTGGGTTACCTTCAAGTAAAATTTGACCATTAGCTAATACGGCCATATTTGGGCAAAGCTCAGACACATCTTCAACTATATGCGTTGATAAAATCACCACTTTACTTTCACCTAAACCCACTAACAAATTATGAAAACGATTTCGCTCTTCAGGATCTAGACCTGCTGTTGGCTCATCTACAATGAGTAAATCAGGGTCGCCTAATAAAGCTTGTGCAATACCAAAACGTTGGCGCATACCGCCCGAGAAACCACTTACCGCATTTTTTCGATGATCATATAAATTGGTTTGCGCTAACAACCCTTCAACGGCCTCTTTACGTTCAGCCTTATTACTTAAACCTTTTAAAATCGCCATATGATCAAGTAAATCATAAGCACTAACACGCTGATAAACACCAAAATCTTGCGGTAAATAACCTAAACGCTCACGCAAGCTTTTAGGGTGTGTTAACACATCAATACCATCAAATACAACGCTGCCACTATCGGCTGATTGCAGTGTAGCGATCGTTCGCATTAATGAAGATTTACCCGCACCATTAGGACCCAGTAAACCAAACATCCCTTTAGGGATATTTAAATCAACACCTTGTAGTGCATGTACGCCGTTATCGTAGGTTTTTGATAACCCTGTTATTGATAGCATTTTTACTTCCTTGAATATAAGTAATTATTTTTATAATGTTTTATACCACAAGAAAAATAGGAACATAAGTTACTTGCTGGTTAAATTTGTAACAACAAATAAACATAGTTTAAACTCATAATACTTGCTTGCACTGTATTCACTCGGTATAAAAACCACATATACTTTTTATAAGAAGCGAAAAGCCATGCAAGATCACCAAAGCCAGCCATTAAACGACTTTATAGAATACCCACACGACGAAATGCTAAATCGCGCTAACGAGTTTTTAACCACTAGCCAACGCCGCCATAGCATTCGCAGCTTTAGCGATCGCCCAGTATCAAAAAATATTATTGAGACATGTATAAAAGCAGCGGGCACAGCACCAAGTGGAGCGAATCATCAGCCTTGGCATTTTGTGGCTATAAACAGCAGTGATGTAAAAAAACAAATAAGAGAAGCCGCCGAAAAACTAGAGCGATCTTTTTACGAAGGCAGAGCAGGTGAAGAGTGGTTAGATGCGCTAAAACCGTTAGGCACCGACGCCAATAAGCCTTATTTAGAGCATGCACCTTGGCTTATAGCTGTATTTAGTCAAAAAAAGGGGGGCGTAAGCACCGATGATAAAAATACTAATTACTACGTACACGAATCGGTTGGTCTAGCTACCGGCTTTTTAATTCAGGCTTTGCATCGCAGTGGTTTGGCAACCCTTACTCATACTCCAAAGCCAATGAGTTTTTTAACCGACATATGTGGCCGCGATAGGGATAACGAACGCCCATACATGCTACTTATTGCAGGTTACCCAAGTGATGATGCAACAATACCTGCTCATGCACTGGATAAAAAATCTATTGATGAAATAGCTACTTTTATTTAGTGTTTTCTGCTCGGCAAAACCACTCATATAGCAAAGCAATGATCGACTCAACTTTTGGGTCGGTCAATGAGTAATAAATAGTGTGTCCATGTCGGCGGGTCATAACCATATCCGCCTTGCGTAAACTGGCTAAATGTTGAGATAGTGCAGATTGAGCCAAGGGCACATTTTTATTTAATTCACCAACACTTTGCTCACCTTGTAGCAAACTGCATAAAATCATTAAACGATTTCTATTAGCCATTAATTTTAAAAACTGTTCGGCTTGTTCTGCATTCACAGTGAGTTGTTCAATATTCATTTAATCACATCATTTATAAATATGCTTTTAAGTATAGACTTTTACATTAGATAACTCTAATATAAATTAACATTAGGTATTACTAATATAAAATTGAGATTATAATGAAAATAAGCGATGCGATACTTTTAATCGGCGGTAGTGCAGTAACAATATCAGTACTTTTAAGCTATTTTGTACATAGTAATTTCCAGTTTCTAACATTATTCATAGGTATTAACTTAGTGCAGTCAGCTTTCACAAAGTGGTGCCCATTAATGTCTTTTTTACGCAAAAGAGGATTCACAGACTAATGCTTACTTCAATTCCTGACTTACTAAAAGTTATCACACCTAACCAGCGGCGTATTGACGCAGCGCAAGCAAAAATAGAGCTCGAACAAAATAAAGGCCTACTTATTGATGTGCGAGAACCCGCAGAGCACGCTACAAAAGCCGCGATAGGAGCAATAAACATTCCGCGTGGGTTACTCGAAATGAAATTAATGGAAATAGAAAAAGATGCTGCACGGCCAATATACTTACACTGTGCAAGTGGTGCTCGCGCAACATTGGGAGCAGAAGCGTTAACGCGTGTTGGTTATGAAAACGTTAGCGTTATTACCTGTGATGCAAATCAAATTTGTAGCGTATTTTAAGCATCAACTAAGTACTTATAATTATGCGCCTAACAAAGGTAGGCGTTTAACTTTGTGATAAGTCAGTGCTAATTTAATACACTCTTTAACTGGGTGTTCTGGTAATGGCTTTTCACTATTTAATACAATTGCCCGGTTACCTTCAAAAGTGAGACTGTGGGAATACAACTCTCTAAATGTGCTGACTAGCTTTGATTGGCAATGAAAAAACAAATAACACGATGAGCCCTTAAAGCCTATGCGAATGGGGCTGCCATTTATTACGTTATAACTTGGCTCTCCCCACTTTAAAGACTCTTCAACAGCTCCTAAGTTTTGCTCTTGTGCTACGGTATAAATTAACTCTCGTAATTTTATAAGCTTACTTTTTGCTATCTCAGGATAATTATTAAATATATTTTTTATATCCGTATTCATAAAAATATCCTTGTAAGCGCTCTACCTATACTTAAAGATAAATTACTTTTGTTGTTTTTCATCCAGTAAAACAAGTAGCATTTGTTCTATATTTTTTACACTATAAGTCAGCGCTCTTAGTAGCTCTTTCTCACTTTGCTCTGTCGACTGCTGCGACGTTTTACCTTGATTAGCCAATACATCTTTTTGTTCAAGTATCGCCTCTCTAAACTCACTCGCATTAACTACACCGAGCAAAGATACTAAAGCGCCGTGTCCTGATTGCCCTGCCGTTTCAAAACTTAAGCGATATAACCCAAAGAGCCGCATTAACGGGCCTTGGCTCAACCCAACATCAGTTATTTTTTCAAGCGGTATCGACTTTTCCTCTTTAAATAATACCCCACGTTTAACTACTAGCTTTTGTGGTAATAGTTCAGCAGACATCGCAGCTAATATTCGCCCAGCCGCCAACCACACTATAAATAAAATCAAAGGGATGAGTGGAATAGTAACCAATGCTAAAAAACTAATGAGTGATGCAGTAACCATCCAGTATTGTTTTACTTTGAAATCGAATGATGCACTTTTTAAAATAATTTCAGCCATAATCATATTATTTCTAATCACCATAAAAATTCAAAGTACTCCATTACAAAATTGAATGCAATTTCATCAAATATAAAAATATAAAAATATAAAGTTATTCTAAAAATATGTTACTTATATTTCGTAATACATATAAAAAATTGCAATCCAAAAAACCACTAAACACTTTACTTCAGCTGCTTACATATATTTAAAATTTCACACACTAACTTACAACTCAAAATACTTATAACCGTTACACTCACTGCGTCAAACCAATAACAAATCTTATAACTACATTAATAGCGAAGGTAATCATGAATATTTATGTGAAAAAGAGTTTGCAACTGTTACTTAGCACATTAGCCTTATCAAGCCTAATGGCTCAAGCGCAAGATAAATCTCCGTGGTCGGTTGGTGCTGGGCTTATTTCAACTGAATCTCCCTATGCGGGCACAGATAATAGAACATTGCTCTTACCTATGATCAACTATGAAGGTGAAAAATTAACCTTTAGAGGCTTTGCACTCGATTACAAATTAGTTGAAAATAAGGGGTTTAATTGGTCAGTAATACTGGAACCCGGTCAATTTTTTGATTCGTCTGATTCTGATCTCGCCGAGATTAAAGCACTCGACGATCGCAAAATATCTCTCTATGCAGGTTCTAAAGTAAGTTATACCACAGGGTATGGTCGTTTAAGTGCCAGTGCGTCACACGATATATTGGGCCATGGCGATGGCGCAAAATTAAAAGCTCGCTATAGCTACCCATTCAAACTTTCTAAACAAATTATGTTAATACCTTCATTTGGAGTTGAGCTAAGCAGTAGCAAAGTATCAAATTATTATTACGGTGTTACAAAGGGCGAATCAAACACTTTTGATGCATACGAATTAGGCTCTACAGTGAATTATAATGCCGGTATGCTACTCAGCTACCAGCTTAATAAAAAATGGAATGTGAGTGCTATGATTAACTACACACAACTAGACTCTGATATTGAAGACTCGCCAATTATAGATACGTCGAGTATCTCAACTGCCATGATGTCGGTTAGCTATCAGTTCTAATTTAAAACATAGAAGCCGAGCATATAGTAATGCTCGGCCTCTAAATGCTATTGTTGATTAATTATTACCTTTATATTATTTCTATCAGGGCCAATAACGCTAAATGTATAATTACCCTGCTCAGCAACGCTCAAAGCTATATTAGTACCCACCGCTTCCAGTAAAGTCAGTTCACCTATATTTACAATTGGGGATTCACCTACACCACCGTAATCAACGGTACTCCAATCCTCAGAAGCCACTTTAAACTCATAATCACCCGCTTCTAAAGCTAATGACGTTGTATAAGTAGCATTACCCTGATAAATAAGTGGGTTATCCGTACTCCATTCATTTAAATTGCCTCGAATAAATACTTGCGTATCAGCAAACATTTCCGCATTTAAAATGATTAATGTAACGGCGCTTAAATCGCTCGCATCCAATACAAATTGATATTCGCCATCATTAGCAATATCTATAGTCATATTTGCGCCACCAAGTGCTAATAGTTTAGCTTTGTCTATAGTTACACTAATATCGCTATCAGCAGAGCCATAATCAACCGAACTCCAGTCTTCAGAGGCAACTTTAAATTCGTAACTCCCTGCAGCGAGAGTATTAGTAAAAGTATAAATACCCTTTCCTTTGTAAATCAGTTCGCCTGTGACTCCCCAATTATTTAATGTACCTCGCACAAAAATGGCATTACCAACAAATGGCTCCTCGTTATAAATTTTAAGTGTTGGGCTCTCCTTATCGCTAGCATCAAATACAAACATATAAGTGGCATCAATAGCGGCAGTAAAAGTCATGTTAGACCCACTAGCTGTTAGGGGCTCACTTTGACTTTCAATTACTTCTTTATCAGCATCTGATAGCGCACCAAAATCGACAGTAGACCAATCTTCTGAGGCTATTTTAAATTCATAGTCACCCGCACTAAGCGTAACAGCTAAGCGGTACTCTCCATTACCAACATATTCAAGTACATCACGAGTACCCCAATCATTTAACGAGCCGCGCACATAAACGGCAGTACTCGCAAAAGGTACTACATCGGGGGCGCCCACCGTTGCATTAGCACTTAACCCTACACCTTGGCCATCGTCTTGCGGCTTAACAAATACCGCCATTGTGTATGCTGGTACGTTAAAGCTACCTTCACCATCTCCTTGAGTAAAAGAAGCTGCAGCCATCATTGGATCAACACTATCTTTAAGTATACTGTGTAACTCAAAGCCATTCGCCGTTGGTATGCTATGAGTAAGCAACTGCTCGGTGCTATTAATAACCACAACGAGCGCATCGTTGTTTGCATCAATGTCGGTTAATCCTTCGCCATCATCAATACTCATAACAATTAAGCCATGTTGCTGGTTTTTGCCCACATTATGAAAACCAACACGTTCTATTACATCTTGCTCTGTGGTTAATCTAAATAATGGGCTAGCACTGCGAATAGCTAAAAACTCTTGAAAAACACCACCAGCATAAGCAATATTTTGCGGTTGTGCAGCAGCTTGAGGGTTACCCGAAATAGGCATTATTTCAGACCATTTCTCTTGGTTTTTCTCAGCATTAGGTAAGCCAATATTCCAATTATTATTTTGCTTAGTTAAATCAACTGCATTAAACCAATCTCCGGCATTGTAACTATCACGATCCATTGACTTTGAACGCAGTAAATCAGCGCCCAGTTGCATAAATGGTATGCCTTGGCTTACAAGCGGCATAGCGAGCGCCATATTGTGAGCACGTACACGCTCTTCAATATTCATACTAGCAGCATGTTTATATTGTAATTGATCCCATAGCGTTTCGTTGTCATGTTTAGAGACGTAGTTAATGCTATCGGCAGGGTCAAGTGCATATGCTGTTGGCTGAGTATTCCACGTAAAGCTATTGCCCTTGGCTGAATTACCTTTAAAGTCTTTTAGAATATAATTTTGTAAATTCCCAGCAAGCGATAAACGCAATGTATCTTGCTCAGCTAAATTGCCATCGGTTGGGTTATTGCTAAACAATGCTCCACCTCGAATAGCCTCGCGGATACGGTCGTTAAAGGTACCCACCTCTGAACCCGCCATATCGGCTTGTTTTGCTTGCGTAAATAAACGGTTATTAGCTACTTCACCAAAGTCCCAACCTTCGCCATAAAAATAGTTATCTGCATCGATTGCTTGAACCGCTTCACGCGCTGCTAAAATAGATGATTTAGGCATATGCCCCATCACATCAAAGCGAAAACTATCATAACCAAAGTCACGGGCTAAAATCACTAATGAATCAGTGACAAACTTATCCATCATGACATGCTCAGTGGCGGTGTTTTCACAACATGTTGATTGCTCAATGCCACCACTCACTTCGTTGTACCTGTGATAATAGCCGGGTACTAATTTATCAAATACCGACTTATCCCAAATACCTGATGCTGTTGTATGGTTATAAACAACATCCAGCACGACTCTTAAGCCAATTTCTTGTAGCGACTGCACCATAGCGCGCGTTTCAACTACGCGAGCAATACCCTCAGCCGTTGAGGCATAAGACCCTTCAGGGGCAATAAAATGATGCGGATCGTAACCCCAGTTAAAACCATCTAGGTCACGCATAGCACTGGCAAGTGCTTGGGCATCGTCGGAGCCTGGTAAATAACTTTGTAGCAACTGGACAATAGTGCTGTTCTTGTCTTCTGTTTTACAAGCGTCTGCTTCATCATTTATACGTTCACATAACTTACCTAACGCATCGGTTATTTCAACTCGCTCTGCGGCATTTTCTTCAATAGTGCCAATGTCTGTCACTGGTAGTAAATGAAAGTGAGTTAAACCCTTATCAGCCAACTGCTTAAGATGCTGCATTGGCACGCTTTCGCGCTCTGTAAATGCAAGGTATTTACCGCGATTTGGTGCACTAACACTGGTATCGCGCACACTAAAGTCACGTACATGCCCTTCATAAATAATCGCATCTTCTGGATTGGTAACGGTCGGTATACTGCGTTCATCCCAGCCCTGTGGTTTGGTGTCATCGTCATTTAGGTTGATTAGCTGCGAATACAAACCATTGCTTGATACATTGAGTGAATAGGGGTCTGTACTCCATAAACTTTCAATCGCTTTAGTGATTGGGTGATATACATCAAACGCAAAACGGTAGTAATGGCGATCGTATTTAGTATCTAAGCTGATAGACCAAATGCCAGTATTACTATCAAATAACATTGCACTGCTATGCACTTGTGCTTTATCGGCATCAAACACATTAAGTATCATATTATTGGCCGTAGGTGCCCATACTGATACATCAATTGCATTGTTATTGTAATTAACGCCTAGTAGCGCCTCGTTAGCATCATTTTCATTTTGCGTATAAAGCGCATCTAGTGCTTTTGCTGTTTGAACGTAACTTGCTTCAAGAAGTTTGCCATCAACATCAAAACCCGCCACTAGCAGTTGTTGTTTAATTAATTGCTTAGCGGCCTCTGCATCCCAGTTACCTTGATAAGCGGTCCAATCACTCAAGTGCGGTACTTTTAGTGCTTGCTCATCGGTTAAGTTGGTTTGTATCAACTCAATGCTTTGACCATTTAATCCAGTCTCTTCATCAACCTTTAAATCTGCGCTTGCAGAGCTATATAATTTAATGATTTGACTCAGTTCATTACTCGGTTTGTATAATACTGTATTTAAATCTATCCAATGTGCAGAAGCCCCTGCAATAGCAACCGGACGCTCACCTAAATTTAAAATAGGAAACTCAAAAACAGACGGCTCACCATGTAAAGTAAAGTTCATACGCTGAAATTTTTCGTCGTCTTGCATTAATGGCATTGTTAAATCAACATCACCAAATGCCTTACCATCACCTTCTGTGCCTATATGAATAATAAAATTAGCGCACTCGTTGTAATCGGCTTTGAGCTTTATAATCCAATAAGCACCATAATTCGGATCTATCCCATCATGCACATGGCCGTTTTCCCAATCGCTCGTATCAAAAGGCGGTGCAAAAGCATCGCACACATCGTTATTCCACGAATGCAATCGGTAACCTTCATAGTTAGCGTCTGTTACGCGGTTATAAAATAAAATTGCCTCATTATCGCCAGGAAATACAACAGGATCAGGTAACGTTGGATCAGCGCCAACAATACAGCTTTCATTTTTTTCGTCGGGAACCGTTGGCGCTGCGCATTCAATCGGCTCAGGATCGACACACTGTGTGCCAGTTTCGTTTGGTACTTGAGGTACATTACAAGTGAGTAACACTTGCCCCGATTTCACATCATCACCACTGCCACATCCAACTAATAGCATTAAGTTTAAGGCGACTAAGAAGTAACTATATTTTTTAATTTTTTTCATTTTTAAACGCTCCAACTTGCTAAATTAATGACTATAAGTAAAACCAAGATAAAGCTGACGACCAAAGTACTGAGTCGTACCGGTGCGTTGCTTTGTGCCAAAGTAGCTTTGGGTCGGTTCGTCTGTCAGGTTATTAACTTGCAAAAGCATTGTTAGGGAATCAGTAAGTTTGTATGACGTTTGAAAATCTATCACCGTTTCAGAGTCAAAATTAACAACTTGTTCGTTGATAGCAACTTGCTCAGATACAAACTCATCACGATAACGTGCATTTAAACGTGTTTCGAAGTTGTTATTTGAATAAAACAAAGTCGCGTTAACTACATTATTCGAAAGCCCAGGTAAAGATTGCGATACGGTATCGCCTCCTAAACTGGTAATAGACGAGATTTCGCTCTCGGTGTAAGAGTAACTACCGTTGATCCCTAACCCATTAAATGGCTCGGGTAAAAACGTAAATACATGGGTATAAGCTAACTCTAACCCTCTAATATAACCGCCCTTGCCATTGTTAACGGCGGTGGTGTAAATCCCATTGGTTGTGGCAACTTGTTCACCACTTATTGGGTCTTCAATAAAATCAGGTACGTTAAAACCATTGCCTTTAAAGTCGAAGTTTTCGATTGATAAGGTTTCAACAAACGAGTCTATGTTTTTATAAAATAGGGCTGCGGCTACAGACCCGTTACTCTCTTCAAAATAATATTCGTAAGATAAGTCATATTGGTCAGCATAAAATGGCTTTAAAAATGGGTTGTTATTGCTCGAACCATTAATGACACCATCATCACTTACGTTAGCACTGGCATCACCGGCAAGGCGGTTTATTGGTGCTCGCGACATCACTTTAGCGGCAGCAAACCGCAATTGAGAATTGTCATTCAATTGCAGGTTTAAATTAAGTGATGGTAAATAATCGGTGTACTTTGTCCCTAGTACATTGGGTGCATAAAGGTCGTTAATAATCCCGTTTTCGTCGACAATATTTTGTGCTCCCAAGCGGGCATCACCATTTACGTTTTCAAGTACGGTTGCCGACTGGTCTGTCTCAATTCGACGTACACCCACGTTACCTAACAACGCTAAACCAGCAACTTCAGTATTTATATTCACCATCACGTAAGCGGCCAATACATCTTCAAACACTGAACCACTTTGCAATAATGTCCAGGAGTAATTACTAGTATATCCTTGGGCGTCATCAACACCGTCTGCATTACCCCATGTTTGCACTGGTTGTGGTGTCCCATCTGGAAACCATGCGTTTAGCGCTTTGTCTAAATCAATGGCTAAATAAGAGGGAAAATAACTAAACTCACCTTGCCAATCAACAATTGAGGTCATCTCGTCTGTTAAACGCATCGGAGGCTGTGTTGATGAAAATGCGCCATCATTTCCGTATTCAAATACCGAACGCTTACGGCTATATTCTCTATTAGAATAGCGTGCACCAAACTCAACAGAGCTAAATATATCGTTTTCTAATTCGTATTTAAAGTCGAGCCTAAATGCGGTTACTTCATCTTCGGTTTGATCCGGGTAAATACCGTATTTACTAACCATAACGCGGTTTATATCGCTAAATGCAGCAGCTTGATTAAAGCCAACATCGGGTAAACTTAGGCCATTTAATTGATAGTTAATCGCAACGTTCGTATCAAACACAGGGGCCTCTGCGTTGGCATCTTCAGCTACTAAGCTCCATAACAAACCATTTCTAAAGTTACTTTTAGCGCGTGATAATGACACGTCTGCATTAACGCTTAAACGATCATTCACTTGCCAATCAGCGTTAACACCAAAGCTATCTACTTCGTCAAAGTCTTGGTTATCATCATTTACTATTTCAACGCGAGTATAGCTTTGTGAAGTTCGATTTACGGCAGCGCCAATAACTGTATTTCCATCAAGCTGAGGATTTGCATATGCTGCAGAAGGGCCACCTAACTTCACCCTAAAACCACGAGCAAATGACTTTTTATCAAATCGAGATAAAAACGCATCCCCTTTAAGTTTAAAGTTATCAACAGGTGCCCACTCTATTGCGGCTAAATAACCATTTCGAGTTTCTTCTCCACCTGAGTGCTGTAGTTCAAAGCCTTCACTTATGTATTCGTTTGCTGGATTTTGCGTTGGCCCATTAGTGTCGTTAGCGAGCCCATCAACATCTTTAGTATCATTGTAAGCAAGGCCAATAAACTGAGTTGCGACGCTTGGCTGAAATAATCGCGCATAACCAAGTGCTACGCCAAGTGTGTCATCGAGGTATTTACCTTGATATGAAAAACTAATCCGGTCGCCAAACTCCGTTGCATCAAATACCTCTGACGCACGGTCGTTATACATGCCTCGCACATTGGCTACAAATTTATGCTGTTGTGAATTATTTAATGGGCTTGCTGTTTCAAGTTCAACAGTGCCCGCTACACCGCCTTCAATTAAGGATGCTTTGGGTGATTTATATACCGCAGCAGAACTAATAAGTTCAGAAGGGTATTGGTCAAACTCAATACTACGACTACCACTGGTCGATACTTGCTCGCGACCATTTAATGTCGAAAAAACAAAGCCGCCCGAAAGCCCACGGATGTTAATTTGTGCAGCTTGGCCGCCGGTTCTTACCGCCGATATACCAGGTAAACGCGTCAGTGCATCAGCCATTGATATATCAGGTAAAGTACCTAAGTCATCCGCTGATATTTGCTCCGATACCGTATCGCTAAAGCGCTTTTGATTCAAAGACTGTATTAAGCTGCGGCTAAAGCCGCTCACTTCAATTACTTCTAAGTCTGCTTGAACTTTTTCAGGTTTACTTTCGTCCTTAGTTTGGCTTTCATTCGCTATTGCGCTATTTGCAGCAAATAATGCCAGCATTAGCGCGCTTAATTTGAATTTTTTCATGTGTGCGTACCTTTTAGTTATTGTTATGCGTTATGTCAGTCAGTGCAGTTAAAACATAACCAACAAAGTGTAACTAAAAGGTAATCAAATTGTGATGAATACGTATGCATCATAGAGGGCTTTGGCTGTAGCTATTTTGTACAAATAATTCAGCAACAACCGATTATGAAACTACAAACCAATTACCACCCTTATGGCTAGGGCAATAAACACAACACCCAGTATTTTGTCTAACCATGGATTTTGCTTGGTAAAACCAAAACGGTTTTTAGACACCTCAGTTAGCACTGCAACTAATAAATACCAACCAGTATCAATTACAAACACGGTTAAGCACATAATAATACCAATGCTTAAAGTGAGATTTTGCGGATCTATAAATTGTGAGAACAACGCTAAAAAGAAAATCGCGAGTTTAGGGTTTAAAAAAGCAATCGCAAATCCATCTTGTAGCGCTTTACTCGCACTTACTTCACTCTTTTGTACTTGCAGCTCGTTATTAATTGGTTTTGCTAGCAATATTTTTAAACCTAAATAGGCTAAATACGCAGCGCCTAAATACACCAATATTTGGTATAGTGTTGGAAGTTGAGCCATTAATGCACCTAAGCCAAGTAATGAGGCTGCAGCATAAAGCCCAACGCCAATACCATGGCTGAGCGCGGCAAGCATACCGTTTTTCATGCCACCACTAAGCGTGTGCTTTAACACCACTGCAAGGCTTGGCCCTGGTGACATTGCACCCATCATGCATACCAATGCTAAACTCAACCAAACAGATAAAGCCATTTATACCCCTTATAACTTATGGTTTTCAATAGCTAATCCGCATAAGTATTTACCTATGCTTTTTTATTTAACCTGAAATCTGGTTAAGAAACTTACTAACGTATTGAATCATAATGATATTTAAATTTATTTTCTCTAGCCAGAGATTTTCAGTGAAAACAAGGCGAATTTACGCGTCAATAGCGGGCCTATTGCAAGTAAATTCAACGCAGTTAGCGCTGAAAATAGCTGCTCAAGATAGATTTATTATCCAGAATTGAGGTTATTTACTATCTAAAGTGTATTCAAAGTCATAGTAATGAATACCTTGCTCTATACGAATTTTCATACTGCCGCTTAAGCCTTCAAGTTCGCCAGTGCCTGAATCGGGAATTACATTTAAAATTAGGCTGTCTTGGCCTTTATCCATAGTGCCAAAATGCTGTAATACAAAACTGCCTTTTTTGCCGTCAAGCTCACCTAACACTTGCTCTATGGCAACATAACCGGCACTGCCTTGCGTAGGCGTCATGGCGCTAAGCATTTCGCCTTGGCTGGTGGCATTTAAGCTACCTTTAAATGTTTTATCTATCGACATGCGTCCTAAGTTAATGCCTTGCTGCCCTTTGGCATAACCTTCAATGGGCGCTAAAGTGACTGTAAATTCACCGTTTATTATATTTGTAGTCATAACGAATCCTTATTGATGATATTTAATACTATTGATTTTTAATTCGATGATGCCATATCTATACCTTAACCTTCAAAAAGAATCCACTATGTCAAAAGAAACATCTATAGCCGAAAAAGCTGCGTTTAGCAGTTTATTACCTGTTTTTGCGTTTATTAAACCGTACAAATGGATGGTAGTAGCTGCCCTAGCTGCGTTATTAGTTACCGCAGGCGTTAACTTGTCATTAGGGCAAGGTGTTAAATTTGTTATTGATCATGGCTTTATTGCAGGATCAAAGGCCCAATTACAGCAGGCCGTATTAGTACTTATTGGTTTAATCAGCTTATTAGCAGTAGGCACTTTTAGCCGTTTTTATTTAATGTCGTGGATTGGCGAACGAGTCAGTAACGATATTCGAAAAGCCGTGTTTAATCGTATTGTAACGCTACACCCTAGCTACTTTGAAGAAAACCGCAGTGGCGAGCTTATGTCGCGTTTAACCACCGACACCACATTACTACAATCAATTATTGGCTCATCATTTTCTATGGCGCTGCGCAGTGTACTTATGTTGATTGGTGGGCTTGCTATGCTGTTGTTTACTAATTTAAAACTTACTTTAGTAGTTGTAGCGTGTGTACCGCTGGTACTTGTCCCAATGATGATATTTGGTCGCAAGGTACGAAAACTAGCAAGTTCTAGCCAAGATGCTATTGCCGACATAAGTACCTATGCCGGCGAAATCATACAAAATATTAAAGTAGTGCAAAGCTATAGCCACGAAGAACAAGAGCAACATGCCTTTGCACTCGAGACCGAAAAAGCCTTTAACGTGGCTAAAAAACGTATCAAACAACGTTCGTTTTTAATAGCCGTAGTGATTTTTTTAACCTTTAGTGCCATTAGCGCAATGCTTTGGGTGGGTGGTAACGATGTACTTGCGGGTACTATGACCGGCGGCGAGTTAGGTGCATTTGTGTTTTACGCTATTATGGTGGCAATGTCGGTGGCTACCGTTGCTGAAGTGTATGGCGAACTACAACGAGCAGCAGGCGCGGCTGCAAGATTACTTGAGTTACTTGCTGTTAAAAGTGAAATAGAAAACCCGTTAAACCCACAAGATAGTAATTTACTGCAAGAAAGTAGCAGCCCTGCAATTGCGCTTGAAAACATTAGCTTTAACTATCCTTCTCGCCCCGACGTAAGTGCCCTTAATAAAATAAGCCTAAATATCGAGCAAGGCCAAACTGTGGCTATTGTTGGCCCTTCCGGCGCTGGTAAAACTACATTATTTGAATTGCTACAACGTTTTTACGATCCGGCCAGCGGAGCCATTAAATTTAAAGATGTAAACATTAAAGATTTATCGCTTAATACTCTGCGTAATAAAATGGGCATGGTAGCGCAAAACCCTATTTTATTTAGCTCCGACGTAATGCATAACATCCGCTACGGCAACCCAAATGCAACCGATGAGCAAGTGTATACCGCTGCAAAACACGCCCACGCCGATGAGTTTATAAAACAGTTGCCACAAGGCTATCACAGCTTTTTAGGCGAGCAAGGCGTTAGGTTATCTGGTGGGCAAAAGCAACGTATTGTGCTTGCCCGCGCTATATTAAAAGACCCAGAAATACTCCTTCTCGATGAAGCCACCAGCGCACTAGATGCACAAAGTGAGCACCACGTACAAGCGGCACTTGAACACCTAATGCAAAACAGAACAACGTTAATAATTGCCCATAGGCTGGCAACGGTAAAACATGCCGATGTAATTGTAGTGATGGAAAATGGGGAGATTATAGCAACGGGTACTCACCAAGAATTGTTAGCAAATAACCCGTTGTATCAAAAACTGTGTGAATTACAGTTTAATAAAGATTGAGCTGGTACAAGTAATTAATTAAAGTAGCAGCGGCTTTGCTGCTACTTTTTGCTAAACCATTTGTTCATAGCCGCATCATAAGCCTCTGTTAACTTAGTTTTACCGCACAATTGCCCTGCGGTTAAATAACTATCTGGTAAGTCATTCTTTGGCATAACGCCTGCGCCAATAAACACCTTTTTAAAACAAGTATCACCTTTGCGATAGGTAGTAAATTGCATACTTTGCTGCTCTATTTGTAATAGTGGTTTTACCGTTGCAGAGTGTACTTTTGGAACTGTGATCCTCTTTACCGTTGCGTATTCATCAGCTGTTGTACCAGTAGAGGTTGTACTAGCAGGTAAAGATCCTATTTGTTGCTGTAAAATGCTATTAAGGCCTTTTTGTAAGTCGATTTTTTTATATGGCGTTAATTCTGCAGAGTGGGCATTTATTGTGGTCGAGCTTGTTATAGTGGAGTTTACCGGTTCAGCCGTTTTTTCTGCTTTTTTACTAGAAGAGCTTACTGATTTTAATACTGTTTTATTTACCGGCTCACTTGGCTTTTTTTCTATGCGCACACTTTTATTAACACTCTGTTGAAGCGCTTGCTGTGTTGCTTTAATTTTGGCTGGCACACTTACCATATAGGCTTTAATTGGCGGTGATTGCGGCTGCTTTATTTCAGGTACCTTTAAAGTTGCTAAAAAAAACAACAATAATCCATGTAAAAGTATTGATAAAATAATTGTCGAACGCCACTTTGCCATAAATATGTCCCTATGAAAGAACTAGTTATGACAGCTAACCGGTTTAAAAGTGCCATTAAATAAACAAATAAACCGCGCATGAGCGCGGTTTATAACCAACTTCAACTGAGAATAATAAACTATCTCAAGTCACTATTTTCAACGTTAACTACGTTGAGTTTGCTTGCAGTAGGAAGCCATCTGATAAATTACAAATTAACCTTGCGTATTAGGCACTATCTGAATTTCTACGCGGCGGTTTTGAGCACGACCATTTGCACTTTCATTAGTCGCAATTGGACGAGTTTCGCCATAGCCTTTAGTGCTAACTCGTGCAGCCATAATTTGTTGATTCACTAAGTAGTCTTTTACACTTTGTGCACGCTCGCGCGACAAGTTCATGTTGTAGCTATCTTTACCTGTGCTATCAGTATGCCCTTCAACACTAAGGTAGGTTTTTTCGTACTTATTCATAACGTTAGCAATCGCGTTTAAGGTGTCGTTAAAACCTGATGAAATATAAGATTGATCCGTCGCAAAGGTAATATTTGATGGCATAACCAAACGTAAGTTGTCGCCTTCACGCACAACTTCAACGCCCGAACCCGCTAGTTCATCACGAAATGCTTCTTCTTGTTTATCCATGTAGTCGCCAACAGCAGCGCCCGCAAGTGCCCCTATTGCTGCACCAATAAAAAAGCGTTTATCTTTATGGTTACTCGTAGCTTTACCTAATACGCCACCTGCGGCAGCGCCAATTGCTGCGCCTTTACCTGCGTTATTCATTTCACAACCTGAAAGCAATACAGCTAATACGGTTACGCTTAAAAGTGATTTAGTTAAAGTCATGATGTTACCTATTCAATAAGAATTTAGCAGGAGTATGCAAATACACGTATGAACAAACTATGAAGAGAGTGTTAAAATGTAGCAGCTCATACCAAGGCTTACAGTCATTAGGACTTGGTTTAAAGTTCATCTGATAGGCGACCATGAGCTATAAGCGAACATTGGTATTGTCAAAATATAATAACTAATTGAATAGTCAAACTGTTGCTTACATATTCACAAAATGAACGAGGCGCGCATATTGCTTCATTTAGTTTTGCCCAAAGACAATAGAAAACTTAGTAATAGTAATATCTTAGGTAATTTGTTAAAACTAAAATAAGCGTTTTATCGGCACAAATATGCGCGATGAGTGAACTATTAATTGTTAGGCTTACAATATTAAAATCAAACTAGGGAGTTATAATGAATTTTAGGTTAATCGGTACTTTTCTTGGGTTATCTTTTTTAGCAACAAATGCTCTAGCGGAAGACAATTCAGTTGTAAGTATGGCAAAAGAGAAAGGAGTTAAACGCTGTATTCCTCAAATAGAACACATATCTAACTTTATCATAGATAAAAAAGCACATGGTTCTCATGCTACATGGAATAAAGACGCTGCTGATAACAGAATGTACTCTTCACTTTCTTCAAAAGGATATACAGATGGCGATTCTCATGTATCAGTAATTGCAAGCATTAACTCTGACGGTAAATGTGACACTTACTATGTTGAAACCTTTGCACTAGCAAAGTCTTGCTTAATGGCAAGAGAAAAAACATATAAAGATATGGAGTTTGTGGGTACACTAAATGACAAAACTATAGTTTTAAAAAATGCTGGCGGTGCTAATTATTACCTATCCCCACAAGGCACGGCTAATAATATTTGTTTGGTTTCAAAAAGAGAAACTATCTACCAATAAGCCTAATCGGGTTGCCAAAGGTCTCTAACCTCCAGCCCCATCATGCGTTTTTATTAGCGAGAACTGCAATGGGCGGTTCATCTCCCGTAATGAATAGAAAATAAACTAGACAGCCACTCTAATTGGTTCGTTTATAAATAAAAACGCGTTAATTCACAAGCTTGTTAGAGCTTTCAAGGAGTATCCTCGTAAATGGATCTTATCAATTACCTAAATGAAAACTATTATACTAAACAACAATTACTTAATTTAACCAAAATTAGTGAAGCTGAGCTTTCTTATTTTCAAGAAAAAAAAGTAATGCCAACCTGTTCATATAAATTATCGTTAAATTATTCTAGCGATTCATTCTTTGGTGAATTTAATAACCAAAACGAAATTGAATATTATGCTAAAGGATATTTATCATGGATTGGTATGCTTAAGGTAACCGCTAATCTTCAAGATGTTTTCCCTATTTTTACCCAAAGATATTCCAAGTCAATATCAGAGTTAAAAGAAGCTGGGTTTGCTTCTAATAATGCAAAAGTTAATTCAAAGCTTGAATTACATATTGAAGAAGAATGGGGCCATTTTTTAAACGGCATTTATGGCTTATGTACAAAGTCTGGACTTCCTGAAGATATAGCAGGTAAAGAGTTAGCTGTATTGCAAATTAGTGAAACTCTAGAACTAAATAAAGAAAAAATAGATCTTGAACAATTAACTAAAGCGGTTAATTTATTAGATAAATCTAGCTCTATGTTTGCACCACATGAGCGACTTAAGAGCTCTAGGCATCGTTTAATTGATGAAGTTCGACGTGAATATAAACTGAAATGAATTAAACTAGACAGCCACTTTAATTGTACAAATAATATTGTGCTGTTAATTTGCTTTTTAAGCTAAAAGTTCATCTCCTTTTACATTTTTACCCAAGCATCACTCATTAAACAAAATTTAGTATAGATGTCCGTGTAATTGTGTTTTCTGTTTAATTGATATGTTCTGTTTAATTAGTAATCCGGTGAATCAGTAAGCTTGTTGAGGTTTATGAGCGTTCAGACTATAAGAATAGGAAAAACAAATTGAATATTACAACTGAGGTTAACTAAATGAATGAAAAAGAAGCAATGTAAATATTAGAAGATAATATTGAATCTATGCGCGAGCAAAGCGAAATACATAAAAAATCCGAGAAAGCTTTAGATAAAGAGCATCCAAAAGATTCATGTGTGATTGGCCCTAAAACAGAAGATGATTATCAAGATATGTTAAATGATATTAAGGAGTCTGGTGAAGATAAATAGCTGTGTGGTTCGGTCAAACAACTAATCGGGTAGCCGAAGGTCTCTAACCTCCACACCACTCATCATGCGTTTTTATTAGCGAGAACTGCAATGGGCGGTTCATCTCCCGTAATGAGTATTGCTCCAAATACCTCTTAATGACACAAACCTTATAAAGCTAAGTAGGCATTGCCTAGCGCAATATGTTAATCCCTTTTGTTTTTGACCACTACAATTGAGCTGCTTAAAGGTATTGGTGGCGAACTACAAAGTGGTGACTTCCCAATACATGACGAAATTTCAAACATGGTACTAAGGTAATTTAATGGAAAATTTTGATAAAATCTACGCTGTTAGCGTTAATGCAGGTGAATATCTACTTTTACAAGAAACGATGTTTGAGCAATCTATGCAGTTAACAAACAACGATATTTTTACTTTCGACGGTACGCCAAAAAATGATAATTGGCGTCCTGTAGATGTTAATTGGTTGGTAGTTGAAGGTGAAACCCCGACTAACAAACCAGATATAGCTGCATGGGGGACTATGTCGCTCGCTATACCTATTGCTTTACAAAAAGTATTTGAGCTTACGTTAAAGGATTGTTGTGAATTTTTACCATTAAGCTTGAATGGTGAGAGTTGGTTTGCATTAAATATCTTAGGTCAGCAAGTAGCTATTAATGAAGAGCATACAGAGTTAAATTTTAAAAATGGCCGTGTTAACAGGGTAAGGCGCTTTAAAAAGTTAGTCCTCAGTAAAGGTGCTATACAACAGGGTGGATTATTCAACGTTAAGGGAGCCGGTATTTTCACCTTTTGTACAGATCAAAAGGACGGTCTATATGACTTGGTGAAACAGCATAACCTGAAAGGCTTAAAATTTACTGAGGTAAATGCGGTTTAATGTATTAGCATTCGTTATTTGATCTCTGAATTAGAGGTGTATGCATAAAGAGCACTTTTAGCAATGTCTGACAAATAAAAATAGACTTATTTAATTTAAAGCAGCGCACTTTAAGTTATATACGCTAACTAATGTGCCATTTTAATAAAAATGTCATACTCCCTTGTGACAATTTAATGAATTTTACAAAGGATATGAGCGCAATGTTAATTGCTATTTTTAGACAGTTTTTTTTACTGGGGTGCATGAGCTTTGGTGGCCCAGCTGCGCATTTAGGCTATTTTAAGCGCCACTTTGTAGATTCGTTAAATTGGCTAACTAACACCCGTTACGCACAACTTATTAGCTTAAGCCAAGCATTACCAGGGCCAGGCTCTAGCCAAGTTAGTTTTGCTATTGGTGTTGAGCGTGCAGGAGTACTGGGTGGTATAGCTGCTTTTGTAGGCTTTACCTTGCCTTCGTTTTTAATAATGGTGCTGCTTGCGGTTAGTGCCCATCAGTTTGACGCTGTTTACTTTGCTATTATTGCAGGCTTAAAGTTATTTGCCGTTGTTATAGTCGCTGATGCAACACTTAGTATGGCTAAAAGCTTTTGTACAAGTGCTGCGCTTAAGTTACTTGCGGTAATGAGTACACTTGCTTTGGTGTTATTTCCAATGATGGGAACTCAAATCGCTATTTTAATCACCGCTGCCACAATAGGTGCTATATGGCCTTTATTAAAACTTGGCACAGTAGCAAAAGATGCTAGCAGTACAAAAAGTAATATTAATTGGATTGCACTGGGGTTATTTGCGCTCTTACTTGGTGTTAGCTTTATTCCACTAGGGCATGAGTTTGCTTTGTTTACCCCTTTTTACCAAGCGGGTGCAATGGTGTTTGGCGGCGGACACGTAGTACTGCCGGTACTTCAAGCTAGCGTACCAGTATTGAGTGGTGATCAGTTTTTAAGTGCTTACGCGAGCGCGCAGGCTGTCCCTGGGCCTATGTTTACTATTGCTACTTACTTAGGCGCACAACTTACTACTGAGCAACCTCTAGTGGGTGGCCTTATAGCTACACTGCTTATATTTATGCCTGGTTTTTTACTTATACTGGCGTTTCAGAAGAGTTGGATTAATTTGGCAAGTAAGCCACGTTTTGCAAGTTCAATAGCGGCGCTTAATGCAGCGGTAGTTGGTTTTTTAGCGGCTGCACTGTATTCGCCAATTTGGACATCGGCTGTACATAACTTTTGGCAAATTGCGTTAGTAATAATTACATTTGCATGGCTGCGATTTAAAAAGCCACCTATTTGGTGGCTCTTAGCTTTATTTATTGCTGTGGGTCTTTTGCAGCACTATTTGCCATCACTCTAAATGTTGGCTTATCTGTTTGTTGCTCGTTAGGAGGGCTTAATTGCCCACTAACACTTTGATATGCCCTAAGCCCAAACACTGGCAATACTGCAAGTAAATGGTCCATTATTTCGGCTTGTAAATGCTCGTACGAAATCCAGCGTTTGTCTTCACTAAAGCAATAAAACTCAATCGGTAACCCGTGGTTCATTGGTTGTAGCTCTCGTACCATTAACGTAAGCGACGTATTAATTTTACTGTGCTGCTTTAAATAGCCCTCAGCATAACGACGAAACAGCCCTAAATTAGAAACTTGCGCAGGTAGTGTCGTTACTCGGATATAGTCATGTAGCGGAATAGCCGCATCAATTTGCTTTCTAAACTCATCACTTACTAAACAAATACTGTGCATATCTATATTAAGTGAACGTTTAATACGCCTACCGCCCGACTCTTGCATCCCGCGCCAGTTTTTAAACGAGCCCGCCACCAACATATAAGTTGGAATAGTTGTGATGGTATTATCCCAATTACGTACTTTTACTGTGTTTAAACCCAAATCAATCACTTCGCCATCGGCGCCGTAGTTTTCTACTTGGATCCAATCACCATACGTTACTAAACGATTTGCAGCTATTTGAATGCTCGCTACAAAGCCTAATATGGTGTCTTTAAATACTAATAATGTAACCGCAGCAATAGCACCAAAACCAGAGAGAATATAAGTGGGTGACTTCTCAAGAAAAATGCTCACAATTAAAATTGCACACACAATAAAGGTGATTAGCTTAACAACCTGAATTAAGCCCTGAATAGGTACTTCACGAGCAAATTCAAGTTGGTTATAAATAGCGCCAGCAATACTCACTATGCTGCTTATAATAAAGCCGACGTAGATAATTAATAAAGCCTGCCCCACCGTTTTTAATATTTCGGCGGCCAATTCGTTAACCGGATAAACACTGTCGAAGGTCGCTAAAAATAAAACACAACAAAGCAACCCTGCAATACGTTTGTTGAGCTTGGTTAACATTGGAGAAAGTGCACCAATCCGCTCGGGAGAAAGCTTAGTTACTATTTTTTGAATGCCTGGCAACATTAAACGACGCGTAAATAAATACAGTACTAATAGAGAACATACGCCAATCGCAGTAGCTGTAATTGAGCTCAGGAAATCTGCATCGGGCACTTTATCAAACCAAGGAGTAATTAACTCCTGCAGGTGGGTATTCGTCATAGTGTTTCAATTTCCTTACTGATTTGTGGTTCAGGTAAATCTTGTTGAGCATAAATATCGGCAAGCTGCTGATCTTTGGCAACCCATAGCTCATTCACATAATGTTGAAAATTAACTTTAAATACGTCATCGCTTTGATAGCTGCCCTGCATATTGTCATTAATGGGCATTACGTTTATTGAAACATAAATAGAATCTAACTCACCTTTCAACAAGTTACGGCAAACATGATCTGTTTTGCCGCTATATACTAAACTTGTATTAAGCATGGCATCAAATTGATCGGCTAATACTTCAAGCGCAAAAGCAATGCCGCCCGCTTTGGGTTTTAATAAATGCTTAAAAGGACTTTGTTGCAGATTATGTTTGGCTGGCGTATAGCGTGTACCTTCAACAAAATTAATGATGGTAGTAGGATGATGACGGAAATTACGACAGCTATGTTTAGTTCGCTCTACATCAAGCCCTTTGAGTTTAGGGTTTTTAGCAAGCTGCGCTTTGCTTACCCGTTTCATAAACGGCATACCCATAGCCCACGCACCAGTGCCAATAAAAGGAACGTATTTTAATTCATCTTTTAAAAAGAACTTAGGGGCAGGCAAAGCATGTAATGAGCTAAGTACGGTTATATCTAACCAACTCGCGTGATTACAAATCAGTAAATACCAACGTTTTGAGTTTAAGTCGCCACTTATATCAACCACAATATTAGGGCAACCTAACCAAAGCCCTAAACGATTGCCGTTACACCAACCACGATAAGCGCTGTGCAATATAGAATTAACAATAGGTAAAGGAAGCAATAACTTAATAAGACCCAGCATTAATACCAGCGAGCCAAAAAGTATGACATTAGAAAACAACACGCAGCCTACAATTAAGCCGTTAAGCCAATTTGGTAACCACTTTTTTAGCATAACTGTAAGCTCATATTTTTTACCTTTTCTTTATGGTTTTTCGAGCGATTGCAATGTTTGCTCTTTATTTACCCATAAACGATTTAACTCACTTTGAAAGCGAATTCTAAATTCAGAATCACCGGTGTAGTCACCAATAAGCTCTTCGCTTACCGGCCTTACTTCCACGTGTACGTTGATATTTTTTACCTTACCACCAGCAAAATCCATAAAAGTAGGGATGCCATCGGGGTAATGAATTGTGACGTTAACCACTTTAGTAATTTGCTCGCCCATTGCTTGCATTACAAAAGCAATACCGCCCGCTTTTGGTTTTAATAAATGTGGGAACGGGCTATTTTGGCGCGCATGCTTTTGCGTAGTAAAACGAGTGCCTTCAACAAAGTTAACCACACTTACTGGCATCTCTTTGAATTTTTCGCAGGCTTTACGCGTAGTTTCTAAATCTTTACCACGCAGCTTTGGATTCTTTTTTAATTGGCTTTTACTCGTGCGCGTCATAAACGGGAAATCAAGCGCCCACCAACACAAGCCTAAAATGGGCACATAAATAAGCTCCTTTTTTAAAAAGAAGTTTAAAAATGGAATTTTACGATTAAACACGCGCTGTAATACTAAAATATCGACCCAGCTTTGGTGGTTTGCTATTACTAGGTACCAATCTTTTAGTTTTAGTTCTTCAAGGCCAGTTACGTTAAGTTTTGTTGGCGTAAATAACATTTGATTTAAGCTATTAAAAGTCACCCAAATAGTTGCACATTGTTTAGCAACCCAGCTCATTAATTTTTGCAGTGGCTTAATAGGGATAAGCTTTATAAGCCCACAAATAAAAATAGGCACAAACCAAAAGAGTGTGTTTATTGCGTACAAAATAATACTAAGTACACTGCGAATAACTGACATTACTTCTACTTCCTTTAAACATGGCGCAGCAACTAATACTGCGCTTTCAGTTGCTTACAAATTAATCTTCAAAATAGGTATAACCTTCAAGGCCTGCATTAAGCTCAGCTAAATAACCTTGTTTACACTGCGTCGATACATCAAGTTTATTAACTTGGTACGCAAAGTTGTCAGCTAAAATAGCGCTATCATAGTCAACAAACTTTAATACATCCTTAACGCTATCACCTTTTATGGCATTGGTTAACACATAACCTTCGTCGTTAAGCTCTACATGCACCGAATCGGTATCACCAAATAGGTTATGTAAATCACCTAAAATCTCTTGATATGCGCCCACCATAAACATCGCAATATGGTATTGCTCGCCATGTTTATATTCTGGAATGGGTAAGCTAGTTTCGATACCAGCACCTTCAACGTATTCACGGATTTGCCCATCAGAGTCACAGGTAATATCTTGAATAATCGCACGTTGAGTCAATGGCTGAGTTAAATTTTCGATTGGCATAACCGGAAACAACTGCTGAATACCCCATACATCAGGCAATGACTGAAATAATGAAAAGTTAACAAAGAGTTTATCAGCCAACTTTTCGTTTAAATCGTCGAGCACTTCACGGTGCGCGCGCGCGTTATTACTAAGCGATGCACGTACACGATGTAAAATAGTAAAATAAAGCTGCTCTATTTTTGCCCACTCTAGCATGCTTACTAAGCCATGCACGTACTGATCGTGCGCTTCGCTAAATAAGTGCATAGCGTCGTGATAAATCTCTAATGCCATACGCGGGTTTAAACGCTGTAAACACTGCCAGATTTCATCAAGCACTAATGCGCTATTTTCAAGCGGTGGCTCTGGATTTAAATGATTTGGCGCTTTTTCTACGTCTATTACATCGGTAATTAATACCGCATGGTGAGCCGTTAAAGCACGTCCCGATTCGGTGATAATAGCCGGATGGGTAAGGTTATGTTGGTCGCACACCTCTGCAAATGCATTCACTACATTACGTGCGTACTCTTCTACTGTGTAGTTCATTGAACACGCACTGCGTGAGCCAGATCCCTCGTAATCAACGCCTAAGCCGCCGCCCACATCAACGGTATTTAACGGTACGTTTAATTGCGTAAGCTCAGCAAAGTGGCGTGCGCATTCACGCAAAGCACGGTGAATATCACGAATGTTGGCAATTTGAGAACCAATATGAAAATGCACCATTTGCATTAAGTGCAGCTTATTATGCTTTTTAAGCACTTCAACAGCACTTAGTACTTGGCCTGCCGTTAAACCAAACTTGCCTTTTTCGCCACCGGTGTTTTGCCACTTGCCTTTGCCTACTGAGTTTAGGCGAATACGAATACCAATCGCAGGTTCAATGCCTAGGTTGTCTATTTCTTCAAGTAGTGTGGTCAGTTCTGAAAGCTTTTCTACCACAATTTTTACGCTGTGGCCCATTGCTTGACCAATACACGCTAAACGTAAAAACTCACTGTCTTTATAGCCGTTACACACTATTGTGATTGGCTCTTTTGCTACACCCAAAATAGCCATAAGTTCTGGCTTTGAGCCTGCTTCTAGGCCAACAAGTCCGCTTGGGTGCGCTAATAGTTTACTTACTACAGAACGCTGCTGATTTACTTTAATTGGATAAACACAGGTGTATTTACCGTTATATTCACGATTTGCTCGCGCTTGCGTAAACGCGTTAGTAAGTGTGTCTACACGATTTTGTAAAATATCGGTAAAGCGTACTAAAACCGGCAACGTTAACCCTTGTTGCTTAAACTGCTCAGTTAATTGCGTTAAAGAAATGGCCGGTTTTGCTTGGTCGCCATCTGGGTAAGCCACCAGTTCGCCTTGTGCGTTAATATCAAAATAACCATCACTCCAATGAGCAACGTTATAAGTGGCGCGTGCTGTTTCTAAACCCCAGGTCATGGTAACTCTTCTTTAGTCAATTAGGTATAAAGGCGCATTTTAATACGTCACTATCCACTAGGCTAACAAAAATTGAACTTTCACTCACTCCTAACTAACTTTATTCGTCAAATCAGTTAAAATGTCATTGAGCAAAACGCCAAGCACTGGCAGAATTGCCCCTTTTTCATACTCAACCTAAAAAGTGTAATAGTAACTATGGCAAATTTAGATCAAAGTAAGTGGTTTACTGAAATTAGCGACCGCGATGGCAGCGCATTTTCATTACGTATTAATAAAAAGTTAGATGAAAAACAGTCTCCTTTTCAAAAGGTAGAAATGTTTGAAACCACAGACTTTGGTAATTTAA
The DNA here is from genome assembly GCF_000241185.1 of Pseudoalteromonas sp. BSi20495. Lineage (NCBI taxonomy): Bacteria > Pseudomonadati > Pseudomonadota > Gammaproteobacteria > Alteromonadales > Pseudoalteromonadaceae > Pseudoalteromonas > Pseudoalteromonas sp. BSi20495. Next base: position 83,936 of record NZ_BADY01000158.1, on the reverse strand, counting down.
TGATCATCGACGGGTGTACTATGGTAACAACCCGCGAAAACTTCTTTTATCATGAGATGATCAGCCACCCTGCACTTTTAGCGCATCCAAACCCTAAAAACGTCGTTATTATTGGCGGCGGCGACTGCGGTACTTTACGCGAAGTATTAAAACACCCAGGCGTAGAAACTGTAACGCAAATAGATATAGACGAAGTAGTAACGCAAATGTCGTTAAAATACTTCCCAGAGCTTTGTGAATCTAACAACGACGCCCGTGCAACGGTTATGTTTGACGACGGTATTAAATACATGCGCGAAGCCGCTGGCGAATCTATCGACGTGGTTATTGTTGATGGCACCGATCCGGTGGGTCCAGGTGAAGGTTTATTTAACCATGCGTTTTACACAAGCTGTTTAGATGCACTGCGCCCAGGTGGTATTTTAGTACAACAAAGTGAATCGCCACTTATGCATATGCCATTGTTAGTTGAAATGCGCGAAGCAATGCTAAGCGTAGGCTTTAACGATTTACAAACACTGCCATTCCCACAACCAATTTACCCAAGTGGTTTATGGTCGGTAACACTTGCACGTAAATCACAAGCATTTGACGGTTTCAGAGAAGACGGCGCAGCACAAATAGCTGAGCAAAGTGAATACTACAACAGCGGTATTCACCATGGTGCACTCGCTACACCTAACTACATGAAACGCGCATTCGATAAAAAATAGTCCCATTCACTTAGATATAAATTGCATTAAAAAGGGGCCCTAATAGGCCCCTGATTGTTTTAATAGCTCACTGTTTAAACTTTAAAACGATGCACTAAACGATTTAACTCATCGGTTAATTGTTCCATTTTTTTAGATACATCTTCAGTTGTTCGTGCAAGTGCAACACCTTCAACAGTTTGATCATTTAGTGATGATAGATTTTGACTTATTTCGTCGGCGACCGTAGTTTGCTCTTCTGTAGCCTGCGCTGTTTGCATTGCCATATCGTTCACTTTAGTTGACGAGCTTTGCATTGCATTAAGTACATCATTAGTTTGAGTAAATGACCCCACAGCATCATCAGCAAACTGCTTTCCTTCATCAATTGCTTTTATAGATTGCTCAACACTTGTCGCAAAGTGCTCAATCATTTGTTGGATGTCGTTAGTGCTGACCTGTGTACGTGTTGCAAGCGTTCTGACTTCATCAGCAACAACAGCAAACCCTCGGCCATATTCGCCAGCACGTGCTGCTTCAATTGCCGCGTTTAATGCTAATAGATTGGTTTGCTCCGCAATAGCACGAATAACCTCTAATACTTTGGCTATGTTATCTGAACTTTGTTGTAGTTCAGTTGAGCGCGCCATCGCCTGATCCATATTTTGTGAAAGAGAAACAATACGAGCGCTCGAATTAGCAACGGCAGTTAAACCTTGTTGCGCCAAATTTAAAGAGTTATCAGCCTCACTCGAAGATTGTTGAGCAACTCCTGCAACTTCTCTACTTGCTACACTCATTTCATGTACAGCACTGACTATAGACTCAGAAGCCTGACCTAAAGCTTGGTTTACACTGTTATTTTGATTCGCAACCTTACTTAGCTCTGCACCTAGCGTATTTAGTTCTTTTGATTGCTCTAAAATATCGCGAATGAGCTGCTGTAAATTATCTAAAAAGCCATTAAAACTAGTAGCAAGATCTGCAAACTCATCTTGAGATGTTACTTGTATACGCCCCGTTAAATCACCATCCCCCGATGCAATATCATTAATACGTTCTGTAACATAATTAATTTGTTGCGTTAACTGTTTAGGTATTATGTAGCTAAACCAAACGGCTATTAATAAAATAATTATAACGAAAACTAACATCATCAACTTAGTCGACTCTATTTTTTCGGATAATTTATTAATTTCTTGTTCGGAAGTTTTTTCAGCTAACTCTCCAGCGCGGTCAAGCCTTACTCTTAAATCAGCAAATGTCTGTTCCGATTCAAACTGCTTTGCCTCACTCTTATCAGCCATATGAGCGTTCGAGGCATTAAGCCAAGCATTAAAAGTAGCATCAAAACTTCTAAATTCATTTTTAATTTCAGGATAATCCGTGAGAAGATCCAAATACTGCTTTAATTTTTGTATTACTTGCGCTGCATTTTCTTTGTGTTCTGCCTTATATTTTTCAATATTATTAGTATGCGTAACAAGATTTAGCTCTGCGACCTTAGCTTGATATAAGTCACGATCCGCATTTAATGCGAGTGAAGTTGCCTTAATAAATTTTTCAGATTGCACATCCAATGCATTTTTTTGTAGATTAATTAAATGGGTGTAGCCAATAATTAACGACAATACTGCAATTCCTAAAATCACTATAGGAAAAGAAACTTTAACGCGAATACTATGCAAATTCATTTATCACTCCTGACGGGATTACACACTATAACTAAGTTTTAAAAAGGCAACACATGCATTAAATTTATAATTTCCATTGCATGTTAAGCATTACTTGCTGTTGTGAAATAGACTGTTTAAAACCAATTGCAGCTCTATTTTCAACTACACTTTTAAGAGTAGCTCCTTCAACACCTATTTGTAACTTTTCACTCAACTGATAACGCCATGTTGCAGTTATACCTTCACCATGACTGCCATTAGGGTCAAATACAGTGGTATCGTTATCTGTAACTTTAAAATAATCATAACGCAACGATACTCTGTGCTTACCTTCTTTATGACTCATCATTAAATAATGACTATAGTATGTATTGTCTATTAACGCATTATATCCCATTTCAGTTTTACCACTTAACACTTGCGCAATGAGGCGTGTTTTTTTATTTAACTTATAGAGCCATGCGGCGCTGGTAAACCGAGTATCCCACGCATATTGTCCTGAGCTAATATTAAGCTTGGTCGGATCGCCATTGTTATCATAATAATAAATTCGAAATTGTGATTGTTTTAAGTAATCCCAGTGCATACCCACATAATAACCAAAGCGACTATCCACCTCTTCAAACGGTAATACTTGGTTAGCTTGCCAACGTAATTGGGATTCATTTAATGCTGCTACAGGTGCAAACCTGACGCCTTCGTTAAATGTTGTTTGCCTGTCATGTAATGCAAAACCACGCCATGCGAGCAATGTACCTGCGGGGTCATTTCCTTTAAATGTAGCTCCTATAACACTAAAGCCATGTGCACTATTAAAACGCTTTGCAGGTCGCTTTATAGTAACCTCAACTCCGACAGTACGTAGTTCTTCACCAATCCAACTATTAATTGCTGAATTTGTATAATTATATGGCGACGTCCAGCCAATATCTGGGTTTTCTAAAGACATTAATGGATAAAAGCCACCTACACGTACATGCCATTTATAGTTACTGTTAGATAACGGTTGATACTTTATGTAAGCTTGCGTTAAACCTAAAGCCACATCAGGGTCTTGATTTATATTCAGTACACCATGAGCCGACCAACTAGATGCTAAATCAACATTAAAATCTAAAATACCTTGTGATAAAATAAGCTCATCGCTTTTAGCATCGTGCCGATACAATCCAATACCGCCCTCTTGAAAACTAAGCGTATCATCACCTTGCACTGCTCTAACTTGTATTAAGCCTTTTACCTGTGCACTTAACGCACCACTAAAAAATACAATACAACACAGCAGTGTCAGCTTTAGTAAGTTATTAGTAATCATCGAATTCGTCCGTGGCAAAATCAATTTGTTCGGTTATAGTTTGCTTTATTTTATAAGTAAGTGGGGCTGAATTTACAGTTACACTCTCTGATTCAACATTACTAATATCACCAAATCCTGAATGCCATACATTGAGAGTGTATTCTCCTAAAGGTGCTGCTAAATCAACCTTTCCTGTTATATCGGTAATAGCAAAAATAGTGCTATCAACCACAACGATATAACCCAACATCCAATCATGAATATTACACCCAAGCTCTACAACACCGGTTTGCTCAAACACCAAGGGCGCTTTAGGTTGTTCTTTATATAGCTTTAATTCGAATGTTTTAGCCTTAGAAAACGAATACACATGATGCATAATAGAATCTGCATTTGGAAACTCCACTTTAGCGTTTTGCGGTACAACTAAAATGCGTGGTGTAAACTCTCTGTTTTTTTGACTCATTGCATAAGGCGCATCCGGTGCAATGATTACTTCTGAAGTGTTTTTTGCAGTTAGCCACACGACGGCATTCGCCATTGGTTCATCTTTTGTATTTTTAATTGTTATTTGAATTGCCGCTGCTTGCCAACTTAAAACCATTGATATTATAAAAATTAAATACTTAATCATTCGCTTACCATTCTTATTTTCAACTTATTTATATTATAGACCGGTTAGATTACTTATTTCTTTCTATTTTTTATAACATTGAATACGTATGTAGAAGTTCGTATTCCGTAATAACTGCCTTTATGCTGGTTAATTCATACTGGCATACCAAGGATCTCATAATGAGAACATCAACACTTTTACTTTTAGCTTTTTCGAGCAGTTGTTTTGCTCAAACAGCGACGTTGCAATCTCCTAATGGCAATATAAAAATAACTATATCAGACGAACTAAATACTCCAACATATTCTATTGATTTTAAAAACAGACCAGTAATAACTAGCTCCGCTCTAGGGTTTGAATTTAAACAACAAGCACCTTTTAGCGAAGGCTTTAAAATAGCAAAAACCCAAAAACAAACCGTTAATACTCAATGGCAGCTGCCTTGGGGTGAGCGCCAAACAGTGACTGATAAGCATAATGAAGTTGCCGTAACATTTAATAAATCACAGCCTCAAGGTGGTACTTTCACCGTAAAATTTAGAGCCTTTAATAATGGTATTGGCTTTAGGTACGAAGTGCCTGAACAAATAGGTTTCGAAAAAACAGAAATAACCAAAGAGCTTACCGAGTTTGCAATAGCCGACAGTAGCAATGCAACAGCATGGTGGATCCCTGCTCGTGGTTGGAACCGTTATGAGTATGTTTATAACACCACCCCGCTTAATGACGCAGCTTTAGTGCACACTCCATTTACCTTTAAAAATAAAGATGGCATACATTTAAGTATTCACGAAGCTGCACTTGTTGATTACGCCGCCATGGTGCTTAATCAACGTCGCCCTGGTACATTTCAGGCAGATTTAACACCTTGGTCAGACGGTATTGCAGTTAAAAAACAAGGCGCATTCAATACCCCGTGGCGTACAATCCAAATGGGCGAACATGCTGTTGATTTAGTTAATTCGGATATTATTTTAAATTTAAACGAGCCAAATAAGCTCGACGATGTATCGTGGATTAAACCTGGTAAATACGTCGGTATTTGGTGGGGAATGCACATAGAAACACAAACGTGGGGGAGCGGCGAAAAACACGGAGCAACCACAAAAACAACTAAATACTATATGGATTTTGCAGCACAACACGGTTTTGATGGCGTATTAGTTGAAGGCTGGAATATTGGCTGGGATGGTGATTGGTATTTTAATGGCGATGTATTTAATTTTACAAAACCTTATGACGATTTTGATATTGCAACACTTGCACAATATGGCAAAGAGAAAGGCGTTCAGCTCATTGGTCATCACGAAACGTCAGGTAATGTGAGCAACTATCGTGATCAAATGGAAGACGCCTTTGCTCTTTACGAAAAATCAAACGTAAGCCAGGTAAAAACAGGTTACGTAGCTGATGGCGGGAATATTAAACGCATAGATGAAAACGGCATAGCTCGTCATGAATGGCACGACGGCCAGTTTATGGTTAACGAGTATCTTTACAACATAAAACTTGCCGCAAAGCATAAAATTAGTATAAATACCCACGAGCCGATTAAAGATACGGGCCTGCGCCGTACCTACCCCAATTGGATTGCGCGTGAAGGCGCACGTGGACAAGAGTTTAATGCATGGGGCTCCCCGCCTAACCCACCTGAACACATACCAATGCTTGCCTTTACCCGCATGCTTGCAGGCCCAATGGACTTTACACCTGGTATTTTTGATATGAGCTTTAATGGCTTAGGTGATGACACAAATCGCCCACAAACTACACTTGCAAAACAGCTGGCGCTTTATGTTGTTTTGTATAGCCCAATTCAAATGGCGGCCGACTTACCTAAAAATTACTTAGCGAAGCCCGACGCATTTCAATTTATCCAAGATGTTCCCACCGATTGGCAGCAAAGTATTGCGCTAGATGGCGAAGTAGGCGACTTTATTGTATTTGCCCGCAAAGAGCGTAAAAGTGGTAAATACTCAGGAAACGATTGGTACTTGGGTGCCGTTACCGATGAAAAAGCCCGTACGATTAAAGTAAAACTCGATTTTTTAGATCAAGGCAAAAAATTTGAAGCACAAATTTATAAAGACGGTGAAAATGCCGAGTGGAAAAATAACCCATACGATTTAACTATCGAGAAACGTATTGTAACTGCAAACGATAAGCTTACTTTAAAACTAGCAACAAGTGGTGGTACAGCAATTCGCTTTAAAGCACTTTAAATAACACAAAAAATATACCGAGTAACCTGGGCTATTGGCTTTTCAAGATTGAAATTCAACCCAGGTGCTATTTAATCGCGGTGCGAAGCTTGTAACTTAAATGGCAGCGTGCACTTACTTGGTATTTATGAGGGATAACCATGTACATTAGGCGCAGCCTTGCCTACAAACCAAACACACATTTTTTAAATAACCCTTTGTCAGCCTCACCTATTCTTTTTTAGATATGCCATTTGCTGTAATACTCTGTAATAGATTTCTTTAGCTGCATCATCTACCTTTATCAATAATTCCACTAAAAAATTAGTATTGGATAACAATAATCCTAAGTTGCAGCTAAAACGAAGAAAAACATAAAAAGTGGTTACTCATACAGCTTAGGCATTTAATACCTATTTCTTGCAATCTCGATTGCCAATCTCACAGCATTCCGAATGCAATATTGAAAACAAATAACAACGGTAGTTTTATTCTTTTTTTCGTAAAAATCACGCAGCTGAAATTAATAAAAATACAATGTTTTCTCAAAACCAATTTATATCTCAATAGCTTAAAAGGAATACTTACAATGGCTAAAAAAGAAAATCCAACAAAACCATCAGCTAACAACATACCTTGTTGGTCAGATAATGAAAGTGTTGAACAAGCCTGTAGACGTTTAACTGAGATGTTTGTTGGCCTCGGCCAAGTACCACGTATTGATAAAGGTCAACAACCTGCGCAACGTGCCGTTTTTAGAAAGCAACATGGCATCGCATACGGTAAGTTTAAAATTAATCCAGACATAGACCCGCAATTCAAAATTGGTATTTTTTCTAAAAGTGAATATGAATGCGCCATACGTTTTTCGAGTGATACCACTCCCTCCTCCCCCGATTTACACAGCACACTTGGTTTAGCAATGAAGTTGTTTGCGGTCAATGGAGATAAATTAATTGGTGAAAGCAATACCGCTGATTTTATTTTTCAAAATATGGAGCGTTTTTTCACTAAAAATGCGCAACAGATGTGCCAATTTACAACAGCAGGTGTGATTGATAAAGATTATGATGCTTACCTAAATGACCCTAAAAATAGTGACATTGCTAACATCCTAAACGACATGCAAAAAGTTGAATCGAGCTGCTTAAGTGCCAAATATTGGGCTATTTTGCCATTCAAGCTAGGTGATCAACAAATTGTTAAATATCGCTTAGTTCCTGAAGAGAGTGAAGTCGGCGCGCCATGCGTTGATAACAATTACCTTGCTTTAGATTTACAGCGACGATTACGAGAAGGGAGTGCTAAATTCCGGTTTGAGGTACAACTACGTACAAATCCAGAAACAATGCCACTCGATGACGCTCAAGCAGTATGGAGCACTCAACAAAGTCCTTATGTGTGTATTGCTCGTCTACATCTAGCACAACAAAATATTACAGCAATTGGCCAAGCCGAACTTGGTAGTAACTTGGCATTTAATATTTGGCGTACTTTAGCCGCCCATGAACCACTTGGCAGTATCGCACTTGCACGAAAGTCAGCCTATGCAGCCAGTGCAAAAGCACGTCACACAGCTAACGGACAACAGCTACAAGAGCCAACTAAATTAACTAACTTCAATCCAGAACAAGCACAAGAAGCGGATTCTGAATGTATTGTTTATGCCGGAATTTACCCTCCTATTGGCGTAATGCGCGTTGGCAACAGCAAGGACGATTATTTTATTGGTCCGCAGCAACCTCAACCAGTTCCCAATAGTGACGAATATGCGTATCGCGATAAAAGCGGTGCACTTAAACGCCAAGCTGCAGAGTTTAGAATTTATGGTTTTAACGCTGCAGGTAAGGCTATAAAAGAGCTTACACTAGATAATGCAGATATCACATGGCACGCCCAACTCGCCAATCAAAAATCATCTTGGTACGAGTTTCAAATTGCTTTAGATATTCCTGAAGCCGCAGACGCTCCACCTTCGCTACTGCGTAATAATAATGTAGCAGACCGAGATAAACTTCATATTAATGGTGGTCAGCGCAAGCTAAGTGGTAAAAACGTAAATAGCAAAAACGAACATAACTTTATTGGTAAGTTTATGGACGAAGATGTCTACTTAGGCGAGATGCGCAGCGATAACCACGGTCGATTAATAATGTTAGGAGGACATGGTGTTGCCCGTAATTTAAAAGGCGATATTGCGGTAACTTTCGCCAACAACGAAGGTTGGTATGACGATATATCCGATGGCCCAATTACTGCTGAGGTTGTTTATAATGGTGTTGCATTAAGAGTTGAACCAGCTTGGGTCATTTGTGCGCCGCCTGATTATGCGCCTATGCAAAAATCAGTTCGTACTATGTGGGATTTAATGCGCGATGTTGCTGTTAATAGTAGCATGCTAGCACGGCCACAACGCCCATCATTCACAGAGGATATTCAACCTATATTTTCTAGGATGACCAATTTACAGTGGGTTAATAGCGGCTTTGCTGGTGCATTCGGCTGGGGTGGTCAATTTGATTATACGACTCCAGAATGGTTGGCAAAACTTAGTGACCCATCACCTGCATATCAAGAGCTCCGCCGGACTTTATCTAATAACTTTCGTCGAACTGATGTATCAGGTGCACAAGCACCTCAACTATGGCCTTGGTTATATGGTGACGCTATTAGCATCCCTCCAACAGGCTCAGTACGCCAGCATGCGACTTTGTCTAATTTACAATTGTCGTTTTTAGACCAGTGGGTAAAAGGTGATTTCATTAATGATTACAAACCACAATCACGCTGCCCTGTGCCAACTCAGCCACCAACTATTGATGACTACCCTGTTGCCGAACAGCCTGAACAGCTAACGCGTGGTGCAATGGAGTTTTGCCTTGCTGATGCATTTCATCCAGGCTGTGAGATGACTTGGCCAATGCGAACGGCCGGAATGTATATGTCTCCATTTCGACTAAAACATGCATTACCTGATACACAAAGTGATCATTGTTATTATGGGCCTATTATGAATCATGATATTTATACTTTAGCAAAAGGCCCTTTGTTTGGTGGCCAAGTAGCAGGAGGGATCACACGTTGGATGGCTATTCCATGGCAAACTGACACGGCCAGTTGTCGCGATGGTTATAGCTCTGAGTATGACCCATTTTTACCCACATTTTGGCCAGCTCGTGTTCCCAATCAAATAATGAATCAACGACGCTATCAACAGGTTCTTGATACATCATTATCTGATAGTACCCGCCAGCAAGCGTTTGCATATAGAACAGATTGGCTTGATGACTTGCCCCTACATGGTAACCCTGCAACCTATACCAACCAAATAAATAGTATGGTTGAGCACTTTGCAGAACTTGCTATTGTACAAACACATACTGGTGCTATTAACGACGAACAATTCCCCAACACTATGCAGGTAGGCATGCTACCTCATAATAAAGCAGGCGAAGGTTTAGTTAACTTAGCCAGTAAAGCAATACAACATAGTAACGTTACTCTCTCTGTAGATTTGACTCATAATCGAAGCAAAGTAGATTTAGGCGTGACCGAAAAAGCCAACCGTTTTCATCGCATCAAAGGACGTTGAAATCGCTATGCCAATGATTAAAAATGAGGACGCAAAAAACAGTGTTGTGATCATTGGTGCTGGCGTGGCTGGATGTATTGCCGCGCTTGCTTTGTGCGATTCTTATAAGGTGACGCTTATCGATAAATCAGCATCTCCTGAAGAACGTATTGGAGAGTGCTTAGCACCCGCAGCAAGACGAATTTTAAAACAACTCAACTTACTAACTGAATTTGAAAGCCGATTAGAAACGGATATTGCACTTCCTCATCATTTGCCTAATGCCGGAATGCAAATAAGTTGGGGTCAAGAAGCCCTGCACATTGCAGATAACCTCAATAACCCTGATGGTTTCGGCTGGCGACTAGACCGAAAAAGGTTTGAGTTGTTTTTACGTGAAAAAGCCCAACAGCGAGGCGTAGAATGCATTTGGCCCGCTAAATTAATTAACAGTCAATACAAAGAAAACTCTTGGCATATTACACTTATAAATTCAGACTTAAATGAAGATCAGGAAGTAAGCATAGTATGTCCATTCGTTATTGATGCAACTGGTCGCCAAGCACATTTTGCCAAAAAGTATACCGATCGCCAGCAAAGTGATCGCCTCATATCATGCTGGGCAACTTTAGATGACAATAGCGAAAATAAACTGGGCAATATTCACTCAACTAATAATGGTTGGTGGTACAGTGCTCCACTTCCAAACCAGCGGCGTGTTTTAGCCTTCCAAACTGATTCAGACCTAATGCCTAAGGGGCTGCATCGCGATCCAGCATACTTTATTAAGTATGCTCAACAACACTCATCACTCGCAAAATTACTAAATGACAATCAAAAAACGCTAAATTTACAGGGCATTGTAAGTGCTAACTCAACACGTTTGAACAACTTTTCAGGTCAACAATGGGCCGCATTAGGTGATGCAGCTATAAGCTTTGATCCCTTGTCATCACAAGGAATTTTTAACGCAATGGCAAATGCGATGCAACTCGCATTACTGCTTAAAAAATCAAATATACTAAACATTATCGACAATGATATACAACAGCACTTTAACAAAACTTACCAACAGCAAATAGAGCAAATATGGCGTCATTATTTACACCATCAACATTTCTTTTATAACCAAGAACAGCGCTGGTCTAAAATGCCTTTTTGGCAACGCAGACATCAATATAAAGCATAACCATGATTATTTTTACGCTAGAGTGTTGATCTTTCATGACTAAAGCTACTTTAGCTAGGGGTGATTTAGTTATCGCAGGAAGTTTGCAACCTAGTGGGCTAAGTAAAAGTAAACCGTCTCTAGGGCAAACCCAAAGGGCTGAGCATGTTTGGCATTTATGGGGAGTAAAAATATATATTAGCTATCCAATGCTAATAATTTTTCTAACTACTCGAATAATTACAAATCAAGTAGCTATAAAAAGTAAGGTCACTACTTAATCTTCGTAATACCAATCTGCTTAATTAAGTAAGCTATTTTGAGGTAAGAAAACAGTGTCGATTATAAGGCAAAAATTCGTTATTTAGTTGGTCTATATAAGAAATATTTAACACAGTTAGCGTCAGGTTTAAGCTCTCAAATTGCTCAAATATTATTACGAATTGGTATTAATGTATTAATGATGTAACAGCTAAAAAGCATACTAAGAAGCGATACAAACACTCTATTTTGCTCCATTATAAAAAACACTACGAAAAAGCTGTATACAATACCCTAATAAAAACGATTAATGCCTGACCGTACATAGCACATGTATTTTGAAATATGTGGAGGTAATCATATGGCTTATACCTTGTAAGTCTATTTGGTATTAAACACTTAGTTTACAGTTAGTAACTACACAGCTATTCGCTTTAAACAGCTTGGTTAGTTACTTTTATAGGCAAGTATATTTGCGCACTTAGCCCGCCTTCGGGACGATTTTCAAGCATCACTTTTCCATCGTGCATATCTACTATACGCTTGATAATTGCCAGCCCTAAACCACTGCCTTCGCTCCCTCGAGCAGCATCACCTTGCTTAAATGGTTCGAACACGGACTCTAACTCACTTTCAGGAATGCCGGGGCCATTATCGTTTACTGCAATAACGACATATTTTTTATTTGGACTAAAATAACTAAGTACTTCTATATCATCTTGTGAATAACGCAGCGCATTACCAATCATGTTTGTTATTACACGCTTAATAGCCACAGAGCTTAGCGGTATATTGCCAATACTTGGGTTCTCTTTAAACGTAATTACACGTTGATGCTTTAGCTCCGAATGAATAACTTCAGCCACCAGTGCATTTATATTTTCACAGGTTAGTTCTTCACGCTTATGATGGCGTAAGTACTCGATAAACTGGTCGATAATACCGTTCATGTCTTCAATATCGTAAATAATACCTTCGCGTAAGTACTCATCAGCTTCAGCCATCATTTCAGTCGCTAAACGAATGCGTGTAAGCGGCGTGCGTAAATCATGTGACACACCAGCCATTAATAAACGGCGGTCATTCTCTAGTGCAGCAATACCCCGCGACATCTGATTAAACGCGCGCGTTACTTCTATCACTTCTGTTGAACCTTCCTCTGCTAACTTAGTAGTAAAATCACCTTTACCAACTTTTATTGCAGCTTGCTGTAACGCTTTAAGCGGCCTATTGAGGTGCCTTGCAAACAACCACCCACCTAACACACTTAAAAATCCGATGCTTGATAAATAAAAAGTTAAAAATTCTAAATTATTCTCTTGGAAACCAGTTAACGGTACTTTAACCCAGTAACCTGGAGCTTGGGGGGCTTCGACCCAATATATGAGTGGACCAGTTTGGCTAATGCGCACACGCGAGAAGCCATTTAACTGTTTCGTCATACTGCGCGATAACCCCGAATACTCACGAGTTTGCCCTAACCCATTACGCATTGCCTCACGTTGAGTCATTACTTCAATTCCAGTGATTTCAAAAAACTTTTCTGAAACCTCGTCGTTTATCTCAATGCCGTCTTCCCAATCTATAAATACAGTTTTTATTTGCTTTGCGAGCATTAAATTTACTTGCTCAATTGTAGGCTTTACAACATATAAGCTTACTGTAACGTAAGACACTATTTGGTTTATTAGTAATAATGCGGCTACCAAAAAAACCGTTTGTCCAAACGCACTACGCGGAAAAAATCCCATATAAATTACTTTTCACCATCAGGAACAAATACATACCCCAAACCCCATACGGTTTGAATATAACGCGGATTGGCAGCATCAATTTCAATCATGCGTCGAAGTCGCGACACTTGCACATCAATACTTCGCTCAAGCGCACTGTAATCACGCCCACGCGCTAAGTTCATTAGCTTATCGCGGCTAAGTGGCTCTCGTGGATGCGAAACAAGCGCTTTAAGCACTGCAAACTCACCACTGGTAAGCGATATTGTTTTGTCCCCTTCACTCATTTCGCGCGTTGCTAAATTAAGGGTGAATTTACCAAATGCGATCAAGTTTTCTTCAGCAGCAGGGGCGCCTGGCACTTCTTTTGCGCGGCGGCGTAAAATAGCTTTAATACGCGCAAGTAATTCCCGTGGATTAAATGGTTTTGGGATGTAATCGTCAGCACCGAGCTCTAAACCTATAATTCGATCTACTTCATCGCCTTTAGCGGTGAGCATAACAATAGGGATTTCGTTTTCTTTTTGGCGTAACCTACGACAAATTGACAATCCATCTTCACCTGGAAGCATTAAATCGAGAACCATTAGATGAAAATTTTCACGCTCAAGGAGTCTGTCCATTTGCTCCGAATTTCCTGCGGTTCTCACAATAAAACCTTGCTCAACTAAGTAACGTTCAAGCAAACTGCGTAAGCGCATATCGTCATCAACAACTAATACTTTTGTGGTCTCGTGTCCCATAATCTCTTTCTTATTTTTATATCCAATTATTAGTTAATATAAATGAAAAACTGAATAATCAAAAACTAATTACTTGCTTAGATTGTTACTGAACATTTCAAAGCTTACTTGCTCGTACTTTATTACATTTTACGCTCGACAAGTTTTGGCAAATTTAATAACGTGCACACCATTAGAGTTAATAAAGAATTCACCATGAAAACAAATTTAGTTACCCGCGAAGGTTACTTGCAATTACAACAAGAACACGATCAACTATGGAACGTTAAACGCCCAGAAGTAACAAAAATAGTCAGCTGGGCGGCCAGTCTCGGAGATCGCTCTGAGAACGCTGACTATCAATATAACAAGCGTTTGCTACGCCAAATTGACCGTCGTGTACGCTATTTACGCAAACGCATACCTGATTTAAAAATCATCGACTACTCTCCCGTTCAAGATGGAAAAGTGTTTTTTGGTGCATGGGTCGAAATTGAAAACGAAGAAGGTGAAACTAAAAAATTCAGAATTGTCGGACCTGATGAAATTTACGACCGAAAAGATTACATATCAATAGACTCACCTATGGCGCGTGCATTGATTAAAAAGCAAGTAGATGACGACTTTGAAGTACCTACTCCTCAGGGTAAAAAGCAATGGTATGTAAACAGTATTGATTACCAAAAAAAGAAATAAAAAGTTTTGATTCAGATCATGTTAACTTTTGATTGTGTAAATTAGGTCAATAAGCTATAAATGAATTATTCAAGTTGATTTGTTTAATTTGAAAGCAGTTAATTAAGGTCGTGGTTATGTCAAACATAGTACAGCGCATATTAAATAATGCCGTATTGTTTGCACTTTTAATGAGTGTAAGTTTGACGCTGCATGCCAGCAACACTGACGTAAACCTTGATAACGCTAAACTATCTAATCACTTTATTGCTTGTGATATTCCTGACCAGGCAAACCTCGATTTTGACGTAGACTCTCACGTTAATACTATTACCTTTAGGTCGCCTCAACCACTTCCTAATGTCGTAGATTCTTTTTATAAGAGCACTAATCTAAACAGACCTTTTAGCACTGCATACCAACGCGGACCACCTAGCTATTTAATTTAATTCATTATTTTACAACTTAATTAAATTTTATAACGACTAAGGTGACTACTATGTCTAACTTTAAAGAATTACGTACTCAAAGCATTTCTCACGGCGTTATTGCAAGCACATTTGCAGATGACCAACCATTAATTGATTTAGCCTCTCCGGCATTAAAAGTGGTAAATAATTTCACTCAAAAAACACCTGTCCGCGCCCAGTATGAAACAACAATTGAAGCAGCACTAAAACAGATTAGCGCTCAACAATCTGATTTTGTCTTAGTAACGGACGACAACCAAAAATTAATTGGAATAGTTTCAAGTGCTGATTTACAAAGCTCAAAAATCACGATTATTGCCCAGCGTTTAAATACACCGCGTAATGAAGTTAGCTTACGCCACATAATGACACCAATAAGTCAGTTAATGAGTGTAAGTATGCAAAGCTTAAGCTACGCATGTATTGGTGATGCGTTGCAAACAATGGAGCATCAAGGAGTGATGTTTTTATTAGTGACTACAACTGACAATGAAATTTGCGGTTTAATCTCAGCACGTCAAATTACTAAAGCGCTACATATCCCTCTGCATATTACCCCCATAGCTAATTCATTCAGTGAAGTATTAGAAAACATAGAGCACCCTCACTAGGGGCTCTTTTAACGCTATAATTACCCAATCAAGCCAACCATCTTAAAGCAAGGAAAATAGCTTGCTTTAAGAGCTTTTTATTACAACCTCGTGTGATATTATTCAAGCAATTAGTCGTATCAGTTAACTTACTAACTGGTCTTATTTTTGTTTAAAAAGGTTTTTGCATGAGCGATATCTCTGCACGTTTAGCCGGTGAGCTAAATGCACAACAACAGCAAGTTGTTGCTGCAACAAAGTTACTTGATGAAGGTGCTACTGTGCCTTTTATTGCTCGTTATAGAAAGGAAGTAACCGGTGGCTTAGATGACACCCAATTACGCCTTTTAGAACAGCGTTTATCATATTTACGTGAACTAGAAGAACGCCGCAGCTTTATTTTATCAACCATCGAATCTCAAAATAAATTAACAGCAGAGTTAAAGGCAGATATTAGTACTGCGCAAAGCAAAACTGAACTTGAAGATTTATATCTCCCGTATAAAGCGAAGCGCCGTACTAAAGGCCAAATAGCAATTGAGGCCGGATTAGAGCCACTTGCTGATGCACTGTTTAAAAATGCTAACCTTGATCCTGAACAACAAGCTGAACAGTTTATAAATGTCGAAAAAGGCTTTGCTGATATAAAGGCAGTGCTTGAAGGTGCTAAGTTTATTTTAATGGAGCGCTTTGCTGAAGACGCAAAACTACTTGCTAAATTTAGAAGCCACATTAGCCAAAATGGCGCAATTCAAAGTACCGTTATTAAAGGCCAAGAACAAGCTGGCACTAAATACCGTGATTACTTTGAACACCAAGAGCTTCTAAAAAAAGTACCTTCGCATCGCGCACTTGCAATGCTGAGAGCTCGAAATGAAGGTGTACTTCAGTTAAATGTTAACCCTGAGCCTAGTGCTGAAAATTCAGCGCAACTTTGTGCCAACATGATTGCTGAGCATTACCGTTTAGATATTAAATATAAAGCGGCAAGTCCTTGGTTATTAAACGTTGTGCAATGGGCGTGGAAAATTAAATTAGGGCTGCATTTAGAAAACGAATTTTTTGCAGCCATGCGCGAAAAAGCAGAAGCTGGTGCAATCGACGTATTTGCTAAAAACTTAAAAGATTTATTAATGGCAGCACCTGCAGGCCCTCGTACTACTTTAGGTCTTGATCCAGGCCTTCGAACTGGCTGTAAGATTGCCGTTGTTGATAGCACAGGTAAATTACTAGCTACACAAACTATTTTCCCTCATGCACCACAAAATCATTGGGATAAATCAGTGCGTACGTTAGAGCAACTTTGTCGTCAGCATAAAGTTGAGCTAATTGCGATTGGTAACGGTACTGCATCACGCGAGTCAGATAAGTTAGTTGCTGAACTTATCAAAGCAAACAGCGAACTTAAACTTAGTAAAATTATGGTTAGCGAAGCGGGTGCATCGGTTTACTCAGCTTCTGAATTTGCAGCTAATGAATTTCCAGATTTAGATGTTTCTATACGAGGCGCTGTTTCTATTGCGCGCCGCCTACAAGATCCTCTTGCTGAACTTGTTAAAATTGAGCCAAAATCAATTGGTGTTGGCCAATACCAACACGATGTATCGCAAAGCCAATTAGGCCAAAGCCTTATCTCCGTTGTTGAAGACTGTGTAAACTCAGTAGGCGTAGATTTAAACATGGCATCGGTACCGCTACTTACACGCGTATCTGGTTTGAACAAAACATTAGCGCAAAATATCGTTAATTATCGCGATGCTAACGGCACATTTACTAAACGTAGTGAGCTTAAAAAGGTTGAGCGTTTAGGGCCAAAAGCATTTGAACAAGCGGCTGGTTTTTTACGTATTAACAATGGTAGCGATCCGCTAGATAACTCATCAGTTCACCCTGAAGCTTATCCTGTTGTTAAACGTATTTGTGAACGCAATAGCGTCGATGTCAGTAACCTAATTGGTAACAGCGACTTTTTAACTAAACTTGCTGCTAACGATTACACTGACGAAAAATTTGGCTTACCAACCGTTACCGACATTATTACTGAGCTTGATAAACCAGGTCGAGATCCTCGTCCTGAA
Organism: Pseudoalteromonas sp. BSi20495; assembly: GCF_000241185.1. NCBI lineage: Bacteria > Pseudomonadati > Pseudomonadota > Gammaproteobacteria > Alteromonadales > Pseudoalteromonadaceae > Pseudoalteromonas > Pseudoalteromonas sp. BSi20495. The sequence goes on along the minus strand of NZ_BADY01000158.1, from coordinate 66,186 downwards.
TTTAAAACAGCTGAGTTTAAAGCCGGTGTTGAAAAAATTAGTGATTTAAAACCAGGTATGATTTTAGAAGGCGTGGTTTCAAACGTTGCTAATTTTGGTGCGTTTGTTGATGTAGGTGTTCACCAAGATGGTTTAGTGCATATTTCAGCAATCACGAATAAATTTATATCAGATCCGCGTGAAGTTGTTAAAGCTGGTGATATTGTAAAGGTTAAAGTAGTTGAGGTAGACGCTGCACGTAAGCGCATAAGCTTTACTATGCGCTTAGATGACGAAATTGACACAAGTAATAAGTCAGCAGCTCCAGCTACGCAAAAGCCACAAACTCGTGCTGCAAAGCCTAAACGTGACAATGGTAATGCGTTAATGGGTAATGCATTTGCCGATGCGTTCGCTAATGCTAAAGTAAAAAAATAATAGTTGTACAGCTAAGCTAAAACGAAAAAAACCGCGTAAGCGGTTTTTTGTGGTTATGTTTTGCTAGATTATTAACTTAACGCTGAAAAACTACTTTGGCTCGCTGGCGATGTCGCCATTTGATAAAAGTTAGCAATACGCCCTGCACGTGCCTCAACATCGGCATCACGTGTTTGCTCGTCACTTTTAGCTGTTTTTGTATCGCTGCTTTCATCGCTAGAGAATGAAGCTTCAAGTTTACTTTTTGCGTCTTCGTCATCTTCTTTTTCAGGTTGTGCAAGCTCAGCCTGAGCCGCTGCTAGCTTTTGCGTAGCATCTGCAGCAATAGAGCGATCAGCTCCCGAAGGCTCAGCAGGTGCTAATGCAGCAGCGCGCACCGTTTGCATTTTATCAATCGTCGCTTGTGGGTCGCCGGGTATTTCTGATACATCAATTTGTACTTCTCCGCCAACTGCGTAATTAGTACCATCGGGCCCGCGTTGATATTCATAACTTGGCGAACCTGCATGTTGTCCACCTACAGAGGCATGCGCTTGTTCGTGTATTCTGACTTCGGTATCTCGAGCCTTTAGCTCTTTAATTTGTAGCTGTTCTTGCTCTAATTGCAGCTCTTCTTGCTCTAATTCTTGTTGCTCACTTGCTTCGTTTTCTTGTTCAGAGCCTTCAGGGTTTTCTGAGTTTTCATCGCGTTTTTGAACTGATTTTTCGTCTGTTGTTTTTCCCGTTGCATCATATGTTACGCTATCACTTCCACCTGGCAACTTCGCTTTTTCAGCGTCACTTTGGGCTTTAGTTTCGGTATTACTTGCGCTACTTGATGCTGGTGCAGGAATGACTTCGCGTAGTTGGTTGTCACGTCGTGCAGTTTCCGTATAAACATTTGCAGTGTTTATATTGATAGATGGAAATGGCGTGACAATATTCATAATACTAAACTTTAATATCGATTAACGTGCCAAGTACATCATCGGCCGTTTGAATTGATTGCGTATTTGCCTTGGCATTAAACTCTTCAACTTTTAAGTTAACAAGCGCTTCATCAACACGAGCAGGCTGTGCTACAGGTGCAGTAATAGCTTCTTCAGGGCGTGCTGCCGTAAGCTGACGTTGCTGCGCTAACTGCGCGTCGTCTTGCTGTTCAATATTGGCACGATTAATCTCAGCACTGGCCTTTTCGATACCTTGGCTAGCACGATTAAATCCTTCAACACCGTTATTAAATACAGATCCGATTGGCATATTAAAACCTCCACCAAATTAACATTGCTTAATTATCGCTCAGGTTATGCACAAAATAAAGCTTTAAACTGCGCTATTTTCAGCTCAATTTTAAAGCATTGATTTAACGACAGATAAAAACTCTCTCTTATGAGAAATAAATGGGGCGTGCGATGCTTTATCAAGCACTTCATATTCAAACTCAGTATTTAGTGCTGATATTTCCGCAATCACTTTATAAGGTACAAGTGCATCTAAACGCCCGAATATACCTTTAATAGAGACCGGGCAACGAGTAAATAACTCACGCAAGTCTTCGTTTTTTAAAATATCCAAACCTGCCATAAGCGCTTCAGTATTTGGTGCGCTGTACTGATTTAGTAATAGTTTAAGTTGCTTTATATCATCCCTTGCCGACTCACTTCCCATCGCTTGAATTGCTAAAAATCGCTCTATCGTTTTTTCTCTATGATTAACTAGTTGGTCTTTAAATTGTTCTAATACTTTGGAATTAATACCAGGCCAATCTATTTGCTCTGCAAAAAATGGCGTTGATGCAACCAATATTACTTTTGACACTTTTTCAGGCCAATGCTTAGCAATATACAGTGCAAATAAGCCACCTAATGACCAGCCCATTAAAATTGATTGTGGTTTTAGTTGTTCACTCAAAAGTGCGGCTGCATCATGAAGTGTATAAGGGCTTGGGCAAGCAATACTATTACCAAACCCAGGTAGGTCAAGGCTGCGTACATTCCCTGAATATAAAAATTCAAGCTCTGGCTGAACCAACTGCCATACCCCTTGATTCATTCCCCAACCATGTAATAACACTAATTCGTTTTGCATATTTGCCTAACCTTTACCAAACTTAAGCTTATCATAACGTTTAAATAGGTGGTTGTAATGCACGGAGTGAATCAATGAAACAAGCCGTTTTAAATTGGTTATTTCCCTCTTATTGCGTGCAATGCCAAAGCCCGATTACAGCTAATTTAGGGTTGTGTGATTATTGCCTTGAAGATTTACCGTTATTTGATTTTAGTAAGCATACTAATTTACTGCACCGACCCGATATTGTTGAGATGTTTCCTAATTGCGAGTTTGATAAGTTATTTGCCTGCGCTTTTTATCAACCTCCCTTTGAGCACTGGCTTAAGCAACTTAAATTTAATAACCAAATTCATTATAAAAAGGCATTGCAGCAAGTCATTAAAAAACAGCTTGTACAACTGTTTGCTCAGAGCCAAAACTTACCTGATGCTTTTGTTATTTTACCACTGCATAAAAATCGTTTTTTGGACCGTGGATTTAATCAAGTCAGCCAAGTATGGTATCCATGTTTAACTAATTACTTACCATTGAGTAACGTACTTATTCGCGACAAAAAAACACAGGCTCAGTCAAAACTATCAAAAACAAAGCGTATTAAAAACTTAAAAATGCCTTTATTTGTACAGAGGATATGAGCGGAAAAACCGTCGCTATTATTGATGATGTGATGACGACAGGTGCAACACTTAATGCAGCTACATACGCCTTAAAGCAAGCCGGCGCTAAACACGTTTGGGCTTTTACAACGTGTTTAACACCTATTTAGTTTTAACGATTAAAAACGAGCTCTTATACCTAGGCTAACTGAACGACCAGGTAGAGGTGCTTCATCTTTTAAGTATGACGAATGCACTCGACCTTCTTGGTCCGTTAAGTTATCGCCTTTAATATAAATTGTCATATCGACATCACCTAAATCAAGGTAATAATTAGCTGAGGCAGATAGCATTGTATAGCCATCTGTTTGCGTTTCGTTCTCGGCTACTTTGTCTTGCTTAGCGTTACGAATAACTTCGACTTCGGTATGCCAATTTCCATACTCGTAGTGAACAGATGATCCAAATCTCATTGGTGGCATTCTTGGTACATTACCGCCTGAATCTAATTTAGCGCGGGTATAATCAGTAAATACCTCTAAGCACCAGTCATCGTTTAAATGCCAATCAACTTGTGCTTCGTAGCCATATAAACGCGCGTTTTGCTGTGAAAACAAAACGACTGGCAAGCCGTCACTTTCTTCATCCGACCCTCCTGATATAGCAACTTGATCCTCAAAATCAGCTGATGTAATAAAAGCCCCATCGCTGATAACTAAATCGGTAAAATCTTCAAAAATATAGTTATCTACTTCATTATTAAATACGCTAACACTCGCATTCCATGTATCCGCGTTATAACGATAAGTAATATCTATATTGTTTGAGATCTCTTTTTCTACGCTTTCATCAGTTTGAACAACATTATATTGCCCATTGTCGTCGTCAAGCTCAAAACCACCGCCAATTTCATAAGTGCCCGACCCAATATGAGGGCCGTATGCGTATATCTCTGAAGCCGATGGTGCACGCTGTGAATACGCGTAATTAAAAGCTAAAGAGTTTCTATCATCAATACTCCAAACAACCCCAGCTGACCCTGATACCGCAGTGTAATCTTTGTTATCAAACGAAACACTATTTGAACCGCTTAATCCTGTGAAAAAGTCATTATTTACATCATGCGTTAATTGCTCAACACGTGCACCAAATTGCCATAAAAGTGGACCAACTTCTTTTTCTTCCATTAAAAATGCAGCAATACTGTCTGTCTTAGTAGGCGGGGTAAATGCTTCTTCACCAATCGCTTCAAAATCACTTTTATTATAATGTAAGCCAGCAACACCCTTCCAGCCATATACAGGTGCATGCTCAGCCCATAATCTCGATTCTATGCTTTCGTTTTTAAACGTAGTGCCAATTTCAACACCTTCAATTTCAGAATGCTCATAATCTGTATAGGCATTTTGCCAATGCACGGCTTTTATAAAGCCATCCAAATTATTCCAGTCAACTACGCCTTGGTAGCGATCTTGGTTTAGCTTTATAAATACGCCTTCTTCGCCCGGTAAACCGTATTCAGAGTCCATATGACCATACGAAAAAGCAACTCGCGTATCATCTGTTATCCAACCCGCACCAAAGTTATAGCCACTGGCATCAATGTCTGAGTTTGCAAGAGTTGTACTACCGCCCTCTTCATCTATATTTGCGGGTAGCGGAATTTTATAATCGTCGGTTTTACGAGTATATCCATCAACATGGAAAGCAAAGTCACCTGAGCCTGCATTTAAATCTGTTGAAACAGTTTTAGCATCTGCAACATTATCGTACTGTGCAAATACTTCACCACTTACGCCTTCTTGCCTTTGTGAGGGTAAGCGGTTATCAACCACATTTACCACTCCACCAATAGCGCCGCTTCCGTAGAGAAGTGTAGCTGGGCCTCTTAATACCTCAATTTGAGTGGCGGTAGAGGTCTCGGTTGAAACTTGATGATCAGGCCCTACACGCGAAGCATCAGAAGCACCTAAACCGTTTTGGACAACTTTGACTCGTGGCCCGTCTAAGCCACGGATTATTGGGCTACTCGCAACCGGTCCAAAATAAGAGCTATGTACGCCGGGTACATTTTTCAAAGTATCGCCTAACGTTGCAGCTTGATTTTGATCTAACTCTTCGCCACTTAAAATTGTTACAGGGGTGCTTGACTCAAGCACCGTACGCTTTATTGGCGACGCTGTAATTAAGACTCTTTCTATATCGGTTTCATCTTTTTGAAGGTTTTTGTCGGCTGCATACGCGGTGCTGCTCATTGCCGTTAATAAGGCTAGCACTAAAGGTGAATAGTTATTTTTCATGTTGTTATCTCTAAAAATACACAATAAAACTCACTCACTATTGTTAAATAACGAGCGTTTAAAATACGTTTAACTGATTAATTAAAAATAACGAACGGTGGATCTCTATTACCTGTAATAGCAACAAACACGCTGTGAAAGTGCTGGCTATTTAATTTTATTGAAGAAAAAGAATGAAAGTCTGACTCAAACAGAGTCACTTTAGCAGGTATTGAATGCTCTAAATCAATAGAGCTTAAACAGAGTTCACATTCTTGATCTGTCTTTAATACGTGAGAAGTATCGTGCCAAGCAGAAAAAACACTGAATAGCACAACAAGCACTAATGCATATTTTATTAGTGTTGTTTGATTTCGAAGTGAATGTAATGTAAATCTTGGCATAATAGATATACTATAACGTTACAGGTGTTTGTGTCGATAAATTAATTTACTTTTTATCTATCATGTACATTAAACCTGTTAATCGATTCTAAAATTATCAACTCAACAGGTTTAACCTTTTATCCTTTAAAGCTATTCCACGGGCCCGTTATTGCTAATGTTTTAGTTGGTGAATATACGTTTACAAATAGTGTATTACCATCAGGAGAGAAACACGCGCCTGCAAGCTCTGTTTGTTCGGTTAAGCGAGCAAATGTATAAACATCTCCGTTTGGCGTTACTCCACGCAAATGGTTATCAACAATATCGGTATACTGATCTTCACAAACAATAAGATGGCCATTCGGTGCGACTGTTAAATTATCACCAAAATTAAATAATGATTCATCTTCACTTTCTACAAACAACTCTATCTTACCTGGGGCAGAGCCTTCACTTTCTCTACCCTCAAACTCTGATGGCTGGTATTTCATAACTTGACCAAGCTGTTCTTTACCACCATTCGTGCAGCAAAAATAAAGCTCGTTTTCGCCCCAGTGTACACCTTCGCCACGAGCAAACAGTGCAGCCCCTTGTTTATAACCTCTAATTCTTAAATCATCTTTTGGGCTCTGTGGCTCATCTAAGTCAATCCATTCAACATCCATCGGTGTATGTTTAAGCATTGTTGATTCACTCCAATTGCGGGTATCAAATTGCGAGTGTTTTTTAATAACCATTGCTTGTAGCTTGCCACCTTTACTAAGCTTGCCAAATTCATTGGGAATAAATCGATAAAATAAGCTATCGCCTCTATCCTCAGTAAGATAAACAATGCCTGTGCGTGGATCTATTGCAGCTGCTTCATGGTTAAATCGTCCCATTGCAACAAGTGGTTCTGGTTTTACCAAACCTTTTGCAGTAGCGGGTATTTCGAATATATAGCCGTGAGATTTACCTAATCCATCAGCCTGATTAGCCACGGTTTCTTCACAGGTAAGCCAGCTTCCCCATGGTGTAATACCACCAGAGCAATTTCTTATTGTTCCGCAGAGCGATAGAAATTCTTGTTCTTTTTTATGCTCTTTAATGTTGTAAATTATGTGACTTGTACCACCTGGGAGCGCTACGCCATCATCAAATATATCGTAAGCTAAAGGCGTTTTATGCAACTTAATGCTCGTCGCTGCGTGCTTAATATTTTTAGGTGAAAGTTCATGGTTACGAACTAACGCTACAGTGTCGCCGTCAAGTGCAATACAGCCCATGCCGTCGGCTTTATCCGGTACATTTAAACCATCATCCATAGTATCGCCCAATTGAGAAATAACCTTGTAGCTAAAACCAGCAGGTAAATCGAGTAGTTTTTTTGTATCAGGAATTAAACCACCGTATGCATATACGCTATCTGCTAAGTTAGCTAAAGTAACTTTACCAAATGCGCTTTTAGAAAGGCCGATAAATGCGAGCGTACCTGCACTTAAAAGAAACTGTCTTCTGGAAACCATAATTAAACCTATAGCGATAATGCTTTTAAAAGAGGGTAGATAGTAAATTAAAATGACGAACTAAAATGCGCCTGCATTGTAAATTCATGCAAATGTCATATTAAAAAGCGCGTACTTTAAAACAGGTCTTAACAGCCTGTTTTAAAGTACAAAATAATTTTACCCACCATTCACTCTAAAGGTATGACCAAAAAATAAAGCGTTACTAAGTAAACGGCTTGTACCATACCAGTAACCTCTAAATACAGGATCGTCGGTCATACCAATCACAGTGCCTCGCCCGTATGAGTGTGCGATTAAACCGGCGCCGCCGGCAACTTGCTCAACATTAACGGCATCAGTAAAACCTGCCAATAATGGTTTTTTAGTGTAGGTAAGTACATTTACGAACGGCGCATCGGAAGCTTCAAGTAACCATGTGCTGTTTTTAAATACCGGTAATGTATTACGATTAAGTGAAAAACTAAGTGGGTGAGTTAAATCTACATGGGTATTAAAAATGGCACCTGCAATGCGCTGACGTCCAGCTAAATGATCTTTGTCGCCATAACTTAAACCTGTCGTATTAAATGCGCTCGCTACATCTTGTCGTGATAGATAACTTGCTTTAAGAATTTGCTGATCAACTAAAAATTTAGCGCCGCCTTTGTGACCCCAAATAACACCACCTTTTCTTACCCAGCTTTTAATTGCCACTTTATCAGTGTCAGATAAGCTATTGTAATTGCCATGAGCAAGTACAATATGGCTGTAATCACTTAGCTCAAGTGAGCTAAAGCGGTTCATTTCAACAATTGTTGGCGCTGCGCCAACAAAGCGATCTAGGTAATACCACACTTCGCCTACTTCGTACTGGCTCGCGCCCTGCCCACCAATAAGCAGTACCTTTGGCGCACTAACAACGGCCATTGATCGTGAACCTAAATCAGCGCCTTTACTTGTTAAACCTGATGTAATTGGTTTAATTGCAATACCAAATTCACTTTGTGCTTTACTAAGCTGGGCAACCCAATCGATATTTGTTTGTAGGCCTGCTGGAATAATAATACTACCTGGTTCGAAGTTTACCTCCCCCGATGTTGATTTAGCAGTTAATGAGCTCAATGCAACGCGTGCTTTAATACCTTGTTTAAGTAAAGTATTGAGCATTTTAGGGGCTAAATAATCGTCCCATGCAAAACCAAAGGCATAACCATTTTTTAAATCGGAAAAAGATGTTTTTACCGCTTTATTCCAAGCAGTATCTGCAACATCTAAGCCCCAATTGCTTTTAACTTTTGCAAACGGTAAATTAAAAGCATGCGCTAGAGTCCAACCCGAAACATCATAGAATGTATTATCAGCAAAGTTTTTTTGCTCACTAAAAATAGCTTTTACTAAACGGTATTGCGGTTGCGCTAATGGCACAAAATAACTATGAGTACTAAAACTTTTTCCATTTGCTTTTAATGGTTTAGTAAGTGGGTAAGCGTTAATTTGATGCTGTTTTAGTAATTCTAAAAAGTGCTTAGTACGGGTGTTGTCGCTCGCGCCTTCAACAACATAACCTTCAAAGCTCTCGTCACTGGCTAAATCAGCTGCCTGATTATAAAAATTCGCTTGGTAATCTAGTAACGCCTGGCGATTATCAATGGCTGCTTTAAAGGTTGATAAGCTCGTTAATAGCTGATTTTTAATAGTAAATGCAAAGCTTAAAGGTCCGTTTATAGTTTCTTGAATATGCCCACGAGAACTCGCTTGCTCGAATAAAATGCCTACACCACCATTTACATCCGGGTAGGTCGAGCCTTTTCCGTAATAAAAATCGTCAAAACTTTCTTCTGTAAAATAAAGTGCGTTATTTTCATCTAACGTTTTTGCATGATAGTTAGCAATCGCTTTCGTTAAAGTTACATTTTCATCTGGTGTTATTGGGTGTTTACGACTTGGGATACCTGGCTGAAAAAAGTAACTGCTATTTGGCCCCATTTCATGAAAGTCAGTTAAAATATTTGGTTTCCACTGATGAAATTTGGCAATTCGCGCGCGCGATTCAGGATGCTGTAGTAATAACCAGTCACGATTTAAATCAAACCAATAATGGTTAGTACGGCTACTTGGCCAATTTTCAACATGTTCACGGGTCTTAGGATCAGACGATAAGTTCATACCTCGGTTACTGTTGGCCCAATTAGCAAAACGAGCAAGCCCATCAGGATTAAGTGAAGGGTCGAGTAAAATAACTGTGTTATTTAATAGCTCATCTATTTCAGCACCTTGAGCAGCTGCTAAATAATAGGCTACCAATAATGAAGCGTTGCTGCCCGATGATTCATTGCCGTGTACACTATAACCCATCCAGACAACAGCAGGTTGGTCTTTAGTTTTGTCACTGTTGTTACTTAAACGCGCCAAATGAGCTTGGCGAGTTTGCTCTATGTTTGGCAACTTGTTGGCGGCAGTAATTGTTAGCATCACAAGCGGGCGTTGCTCATGTGTACGGCCAATAATTTCAAAGTTTATGCGGTCACTTTTTTTCGCAAGTACTTCCATATAGCGTACTAACTGGTCGTGTCTTACATGCCACTCCCCCACTTGATAACCTAGCACTGCTTCAGGGGTGGGAATGGTAGGGTCAAATTGAACATCTTGCTCAAAATAATAAGATAGTGGCTTTGCCATACTTGAAAAACTCAGTAGTACCACCATTATTGTTAACATGAACCGCATATAAATCACTCTAAAAATGTTTGTTAATTGCACGCTACCATTGCTTAAAATAGATGCCAACTTTTTACGCTCAACACTAGCCGCAACACGATGAGCGGAGTATGATATGCAGTATCCGAGTAATTTAGTCAGGTATAAAGCCGTTTTTATGATTTCTATTTCCGAAACAGCGCAAGCGCATTTTGCTAAACTATTAGCAGATCAATCACAACAAACCAATATTCGTGTTTTTGTTGTAAACCCTGGTTCATCACAAGCGGAATGTGGTGTGTCTTATTGTCCAGAAGACGCTGTTGAAGCCAGCGATATTCGTCTAAATTTCAATGGTTTTGATGCTGTTGTAGATGCAGAAAGTGCGCCATTTTTAGAAGAAGCCGAGATCGATTTTGTTACTGACAAAATGGGCACTCAATTAACGCTAAAAGCGCCGAATGCTAAAGCTCGTAAAATTGGTGATGATGCATCATTAAATGAACGCGTGCAGCACATGCTTGAAACTGAAGTAAACCCGCAACTAGCAAACCATGGCGGCCAAGTAAGTCTAGTAGAAATAACAGCTGCAGGCATTGCTATACTTCAGTTTGGTGGTGGTTGTAATGGTTGCTCTATGATCGATGTAACGCTAAAAGAAGGCATCGAGAAAGAAATGATCGCTAAATTTGAAGAAATCACCGGTGTTGCTGATATCACAGAGCACGAAGCGGGCGATCACTCTTACTATTAATTATTATAAATGCTAAAGCCACTTATCTATCGTTTAGGGAGTAACCCTAAACTTAGCTTAAAGCACTTTTTTCGCGGCTTAGCACTATTTGTGCTAGCCGTGGTATTTATCTCCCTTGGGTATTACACTCACTACAGTTTGCAAATAATTGGCGTTGCAATTTTAGTCCCTGCACTGTTTTTTGCAGCTTGGGGTTATTGCGGGATTTTTGCTAACCGCTTTTCACAAGTCATTAAAGGCATTGGCCCAAAAAATCACGATCCCGATTTATGGAAATAAATAATCATCGCACTTAATCTAATAGTTTGTTATTTTCTTTAAGCCTTTGGTATTTAATAATCAAAGTCACGCCCCGCATTAACATAAAACAGCTCATAGCTAACCATAGTCCGTTATTTTGTAATTCGTTAAATATCCAAAACACCCCAAAAAATCCAACTGTAGCCGAAAAAAGCATACTATTACGCATATCTTTTGCACGTGTTAAACCCACAAAAACACCATCAAATAAAAAACAACTCATAGCAAGTAATGGAAGTGCAATAACCCAAGGCAAATAAAGCGTCGCCTCATTAATAACCTCTGGCACATTGGTTAAAAGCATAATAATTTGGGCACCAAAAACGGCAAAAAACAGGCTATACAACAATCCAAACAACATTCCCCAAAATACACTGATTTTTACCCATAACTCGATATTACTTACACTTTTTTGGCCTTTTGCTTGCCCTACTTTTGCCTCACTAGCATATGCAATACCATCTAAAGCAAAACTAACTAACATTAAAAAGTTAAGTAGCACGGCGTTAGCAGCGAGTGTCGTTTCGCCAATACGTGCACCATAAAATGTCATAAAGCTAAAACATAATTGCAGTATTAAAGAGCGAATAAAAATATCGCGATTCAAACTCAATAATTCAGCCATTTTGCTAATACTCAACCAATTCGGTACATTTAGCTCAATATCTTGTTTTTTAGCTAGTTTAACCACTAAAAAAAGTGCAAAAATTAGTGCGGTATAGTCAGCAATAAGTGACGCCCATGCAGCACCAGCAACCGCCCAATCAAGGTAAACAACAAAGTAAATATCGAGTACTATATTGACTATGTTTGTTACTAATAATAAATAAAATGGCCCTCGCCCGTAATGTACACCAAGCATCCAACCTAGTAACACTAAATTACACAATGCTGCTGGAGCACTAAAAATGCGGATACTAAAATACTGATATGCTTGTGCGAGTACATCGCTATTAGCAGCAGATAAAAATGCAATAGCATGTTTTATCAAAGGAGATAAAGCGATAAGTAGTACAGCAACAAGACTTGCAAGTAATAAGCTACGTTTAAGTAAGGCGGCTAATTGAGTTAAATCATTTTCTCCGTAAGCCTGAGCGACCATGCCAGTCGTACTCATTCTTAAAAATCCCGCTAGCCAAAATAAAATAGAAATAACAGCAGAACCAAGCGCAATACCCGCTAAATAGTGAGCGCTCCCTAAGTGCCCAATGACAGCAGTATCAACAATTCCTAACAGTGGTACTGTGATATTTGATAGTATCATCGGACCGGCTAACAACAACAAGCTTTTATGGTGTGCTTTATTATGTATAAGAAATTGTTTCATTTAGTATTATTTTCTCTCATTAGTGTATCTCTACGCGTTCAAGCTGCTGTTATTTTACAATACCATCATGTTAGTGAAAGCCTTCCTGCCGTAACGAGTGTTAGCGCGAATACATTCACTAAACATTTAAGCTATTTGAAAGAGCATAACTTTAACGTTATTCCTCTTAATGAACTAATAAATGCACTTCAGCAAGGTAAAACATTACCTGAGAAAACCATCGCAATCACTTTTGATGACGGTTACAACAACAATTACGACGAAGCAGCGCCAATTTTAGAGAAATTTAATTATCCATATACTATTTTTGTAAATCCAAAATTAATTGATGAAGGCCAAAGTTATGTAATGGGCTGGGATAAACTCAAAGAGCTTAGCAAAAAGGGCGCGCTTATAAGCAACCACAGTGCTCAACATGATTACTTGCATATTAAACTTGATAAGGAAACGGATGCCCAGTGGAAAATACGTATCAAACAAGATATTTTGTATTCACAACAACGTATAAAAGAAGAGGTTGGCCAAGACTACAAATATTTAGCCTACCCGTATGGTGAATTTAATAACGAATTACAAGCTCTTGTGACTGATCTTGGCTTTATAGGTATTGGTCAACACTCTGGGGCGGTGAATAAAAACTCAAACTTCAGTCGCTTGCCGCGTTTCCCAGCTTCTGGGTTTTACAGTAAACTAGATACGTTAATCACAAAACTAAATTCTCATGCTTTTAATATTACAAAGTTAACGTATCAAGATAGCGTGACAACACAAAACCCACCAACACTAACCATAGAGTTTGAAATGGGAGATTTTCATAAAACACAGTTTGCCTGCTATGTCTCAAATGTTGGCCAAGCAAGCTTAAATTGGATAAGTAAAAATACGGTTGAAGTCACTTCTCCAAAAGAGCTAAATAATGGCCGTTCTCGCTTTAATTGCACTGCGCCTTCGATTAAAAACCCGAGTGACTATTATTGGTTCTCACAGCCGTGGGTTATTGAAAATAATTAAATTTTAATAGCCTGATTCAATAGCCGCTCAGTTACCTTATCCAACGCAACAACTTCGTTTGCTGCGTTTAACTCCACAGCAGCTTTTGGCATTCCCCAAACCACAGACGAAAATTCGTCCTGAGCTAGTGTGTACGCGCCACCCTCCCTTAAAGCGAGCAATCCTTTTGCGCCATCACTCCCCATTCCGGTTAACAACGCTGCTACAACATTCTTAGCGTTAATTTCTACCAATGAATTAAACAATACATCCACTGCTGGTTTATGCCGATTTACAGGCTCATTATCATCAAGTTCACAATATAAGTGTCCCCCATATTTTTTAATGGTTAAATGCAAACCACCAGGAGCAATATAAGCGCAACCTGCGACTAGCTTATCACCTTGCTCTGCTTCTTTAACACTAATGATACATGTACGATCCATCCTTAAAGCGAACGAAGTACTAAATACAGGGGGAATATGTTGAGTAATAACAATCGGCGGGCAATTAATAGGCATTTTTATTAATACTTCTTTTATCGCTTCAGTGCCCCCAGTTGATGCGCCTATAGCAATAACTTTATTTAATAAAAACTGAGCATTGATAGGTAAAGGATCACTCGATGGTAACGCTTTTTTATAACTTCTAACTCTTGCACCAGCGGCTACTCGTACCTTTTGCTGAACTAAATACGCATATTGGCTCATTTTATCTTTTATATTAGCCGTTGGTTTAGCTATAAAATCAATCGCACCGAGCTCTAGTGCCTCTAATGTAATTGGTGAACCTTTTTGTGTTAATGTAGAAATCATCACTACAGGCATTGGCCTTAGGCGCATTAGATTTTTTAAAAAGCTAATACCGTCCATTTTTGGCATCTCTACATCCAATGTAAGTACATCAGGGTTAAGTTGTTTAATCATTTCTCGTGCTTTATATGGATCCTCAGCACTACCTACCACTGTAATATCTTCAGCTTGCTGTAAAACGTCAGTGAGTAATCGCCTAATTAAAGGAGAGTCATCTATTATGAGTACTTTAATCATAAACACACCTAAAACAGTTCAATATCCGTAACTACATCTTGTTTTTTAAGGCTTTGTAAATAACGAACTTCACGCTTCTCAATGGTATTGTTATGTAGGTTTTTCAACTTTTTCATATGAACTTTACCAGTGTGGGGATGAAAAAATATTTTCCTTGGCCAAGGGCCTCCCATATCATGCGCCACTAAATTAAGGGCTTCCTCTTGAACATAAGCGGTAGCAAAACTAATATTACCCAAACCGATATCAGTCATCGCGCTAATAATTTTCCCCCCACCAAACAGCTTAATCTTTAAGTTTCGACGTGAAGCTCCATTTTTTAGCACTTCGTTTATTAAATATTCCATAGCCCAGTTACCGTAACGACAACTTAAGCTATGTGCATTATTAAGCTCCACTCCTTTTTGAATTGGCAGCATAAAATGGTTCATCCCGCCAATTCCTAGTACTTCGTCATAAACGCAAGCCGCAATACACGAACCGAGTACTGTTGAAATAAGTTCATTGTTTTTCGACACATAAAACTCACCAGGGAGCACTTTGGCAACAACACTCTGCCGACCTGAATCCCAATACCGCTTAATATGCTCAAAGCTAGGTAATACTGTTCTAAATTCCGCGTGCATTACTGCCCTTTTGATACATCGTTTTACCTAAGTTTTTATATTGAGAATGCTCTTTACCCATACTTTCTGAGTGACCTAAGAACAAATGCCCTTGCTCACTCAATATATTAGCGTAGCGTTCAAAAAGCTGATCTTTCGTTTCTTTATCAAAGTAAATAACTACATTACGACATAAAATAAGATCAAAAGGGCCCTTCATTGGCCACTCTTGTAATAAGTTTAAACGTTTAAACGCTATACACTCCTGCAATTTTGGCTTTACTTTATATGCCTCACCATCCTTACTTTTTAAAAACCAACGCTTGAGCTGCTGCTCACTGAGTCCATTAACATTTGCAGCGGTATACATGCCACTTTGCGCTTTTGCTAACACGTTTGAATCTAAATCTGTGGCTAAGATTTTCACATCCCAATCACTCGGAAATGCAGCATTTAATGTCATTGCTAAACTGTAAGGCTCCTCCCCAGTTGAGCAACCAGCAGACCAAAATCTCACGCGTTTGCTGTGCTTATTTGTTTTTAAAAGGACAGGGATAAGTTCAGATTTAATAAATTCAAAATGATGAATTTCACGAAAAAAAGATGTTAAGTTCGTTGTTATAGCATTAATGAAGGCATCGAACTCTTGATCTTTATTCTTTTTCAAAAAAGCTAAATATGATTTAAAATCAACAAGGCTTCGTTCTCTAATACGTCTTGCTAAACGCGAATAAACCATTTCTCGTTTATGTTCACCTAATACAATTCCGCATGCGTTATAAACAAGATCGGCAATCTCTTTGAAATCTCGGTCGGTAAATAAAAACTCTTTCATTATTCACTCTCAATCAAGCCAACAAGCAATGCCTCAATGTAATTACATAACAACGAGGCCGAGAAGGTGAGTTGTTAAAACTCTTCCCATTCATCTGCCGAGTCAACAAAATTATCTCCTCGCGTTTTACTGCGAATATAATTATTCTGCGGCCTTTGAGATAGCGCTGGCGTTCGCATCGTAGGTGAAATCATCGCTGTATCTTGCTGACCTAAAGAGAAAAAGTTGAGTAACCGGCGCATTTCATTTGCCTGCTCAGCCATAGACTCGCCAGCGGCAGAGGCTTGCTCTACTAAAGCAGCATTTTGTTGAGTCATTTCATCCATTTGTGAAATAGCTTTATTTACCTGTTCAATACCGGCGCTTTGCTCTTCGGATGCTTCTGTAATATCAGAAATCATTTGTGTGACTCGTTGTACTGAAACAACAATTTCTTTCAGTGTAGCGCCTGATTCATTAACTAATTGAGAACCATCAGCGACCTTACCTACACTGTCTCTTATTAATTCTTTAATTTCTTTAGCTGCGCCTGCTGAGCGCTGAGCTAAGTTACGAACTTCCCCTGCAACAACCGCAAAGCCTCGCCCTTGTTCACCAGCTCTAGCAGCCTCTACAGCAGCATTAAGCGCCAATAAATTGGTCTGAAATGCTATTTCGTCAATAACCCCAATAATGTCAGCAATTTTTTTGCTTGATTCATTAATCGCCGACATACTCGTGACAGCCCTGTTAACGACTTCGCCACCCTGTATTGCTTTTTCACAGGTTTCTTCTGCCAAATCATTTGCTACTTTTGCGTTATCAGCATTTTGGCGAACGGTACTGGTCATCTCTTCCATGCTTGATGCTGTTTCTTCAAGTGACGAGGCTTGCTCTTCTGTTCGCTGACTCAAATCAGCATTGCCTTGAGAGATTTCCTCTGCGCCACTTGCAACTAACGTAGCCGATGAATTTATCCGATTTATAACTTCGGTGAGCTTATCTGCTGTCGTATTTGCATCACGTTTGAGTTTATCAAATGAGCCTTTATATTCTTTCTCGATTCGTTTTGACAAATCACCATTTGCCATAGCATCAAGCATATCTCCAGTATCGGCGACAGCATCATCAACAATTTTAACTAAACTATTTAGCCCTTGAGCTAAACGTAAGAAAAATCCTTCTTTTCCATTTTCAATAACTCTTGTATCTAAATCGCCTTTACCTGCTGCACTAATGAGCGTCGCAATTTCTTTTTCTATAGCAACTTCAGCAGTCCTATCTTCCCATTCCACAATTGTGCCTAACTTTTTACCTTCTTGACTAATCCAAGGTGAAGCTATTAAGGTAAAAGTAACACCTGCTAAAAGTAATTCAGCTTTATGTGGTTTATCCAAATTTTTTAGTAACTCACGTTGGTGCGCAGGGTGCTTATGAAAGTCATCAACGCAGGTACCTATAAGATTATCTACAGAAAAGTTTGGTAATACTGTTTGCAGTTCTTTTTCTCGTATTTTAAGCATTTTTTGAACGCAATCGTTCACAAAAATAATATTAAGCTCTTCATCGGCAATCATTACATTTGCCTGGCAAACTTTTAGGGCATTAGCTAAATCGGCTGCCTTTCTAGAAGCTTTTTCAAGCTCTTTTTGCGCTGTAATATTTGTAGCGTACTTAATAACCTTAAAAGGCTTACCATTCATATCATAGATTGGGTTATAAGAGGCTTGTATCCAAATTTCTTGGCCTTGCTTTCCTATTCGTAAATACTCACCTGAATCAAACTCGCCTCGACCAAGTTTAGTCCAAAACTCTTTGTATTCATTGCTATTTGCATATTCCGGTGCGACAAATAATCTATGATGCTGACCTTTAATTTCATCAAGCTGATAACCAAGAGCATTTAAAAAATTATCATTAGCGCTAATAATACTGCCATCTAAACTAAATTCGATAACCGCTTGGGATTTACTAATTGCACTAATTTGTCCGGCAGCATTTGCCGATACCAACTTTTGATCTGTGATATCTGTAGCAAGTTTAACGACTTTGAGTACTTGGCCCTCAGAGTTAATAATTGGATTGTAAGTAGCCTGAATCCAAACCTCTTTACCACTTTTAGCAAAACGCTTAAATTCATCGGAAATAAACTCGCCATTGCGAAGACGCTGCCAAAAATTTTTGTAGTCATTACTTTTAGCATCATCATAATCTACAAATAAAGAATGGTGTTGTCCTTGTACGTCTTCTAATTGGTATTCCATTACGCTAAGAAAGTTAGCATTTGCGGTAATTATTATTCCGCTTGGCTCAAACTCAATCACAGCTAATGACTTATTTAATGCGCTTACAATTAAATCATTACTTGATTCTGACTGTTTTGGATTACTAAACCATCCCATGCCCATCACCACCTTTAAGTTTATTTTTTATTACTTTATTTAGTTATTTTATAAACTAAATATTCATTGTTTTTTGTAAGTCGATCAACGCCACCATTTTATCGCCCACATTGACCAACCCAGCAACGTACTCACAATTATTTGATTCAGATAAACTAGGAACAGCTTTAGCATCTTGCTCTACAATACTGTAAACATCAGAGACTGCATCTACTGCAATACCTATAATTTTACTGCCCTGTTCAAACTCTATTTTTATAACAATAACCACTGTCAATGGTCCATAATCAGTACTTGGTAAGCCAAACCGTAAACGTAAATCAATAATTGGCACAATTGTGCCCCGCAAGTTAATTACGCCTTTCACAAACTCAGGTGCGTTAGGTAGTACTGTAATTTCCTCCCAGCTACGAATTTCTTGTACTGTTAGAATATCAACGCCGTACTCTTCATCAGCCATAATAAAAGTTAAAAATTGCTTCACTCCTTGTTGCTGCTGAAGGTTTAATTGGTTACTGAGCTGGCTTTGCTCTGAGTTCATAACGCCTCCAAAGTGGCTTGCGTTTCAATGGTTAGTTCTTGACTGCCTGGTTTTTTTAAACCTGAGAGCTTTATTAAGCCACTAATGTCCACAATCAGCGATACGCGCCCATCTCCTAAAATAGTGGCACCCGATACGCCATCAACTTTGTGATAGTTAGCTTCTAAACTTTTAATCACAACCTGTTGCTGAGACAATAAATCATCAACTAAAAGTCCTACTTTTTGGTTATCAGTTTCAACTACTACGAGTAATGTTTTATCTAAAGACTCAATCGCATTTTGATGATTAAAAATAGCGTATAGACGTAAAATAGGAATATATTCATCTCGAAGTCTGAGTACATCAAGGTCTTTACCCACTCGACTTACTTTTGTGATATCAATTTGTAATGACTCAACAATCGAAATGAGCGGTATAATATAGGTATGTTGAGCGACTTTAACGAGCTGACCATCTAAAATAGCTAGCGTAAGCGGTAATCGAATTGTGAATGTTGAACCAATGCCAGGGGCCGATGTTACTTCAACTGAACCATTTAAAGATTGAATGTTACGCTTAACAACATCCATGCCTACACCTCGACCCGATAGCTCACTCACTTCATCCATAGTAGAGAAGCCAGGCATAAAAATTAGTTCATTGATTTCATCGTCCGTTAAATTACTATCGGCTGTAATTAACTCATTTGCGATTGCTTTTTCTTTAATTTTTTTGGTATTAAGGCCTTGACCATCATCCATTATCTCAATAACAATATTACCGCCTTGATGAAATGCATTTAACGTGACAATTCCCACTGGATTTTTTCCTGCAAGCACTCTTTGATCTACGGTTTCTAACCCATGATCAAGTGAGTTTCTAAGCAAGTGCACCATAGGATCTGAAATTTTTTCCATTACGGTTTTATCAAGTTCGGTTTGCTCACCAATCAACTTAAGCTCGACTTTCTTATTTAGCTTTTGTGCTATGTCGCGTACCAATCGAGGAAAGCGACTAAATACAAAATTAATTGGTAACATACGAATACGCATTACGTTTTCTTGTAAGTCACGTGTATTGTGTGCAAGTTGCGCTAAACCCTCTTTCAACGACGTAATCGTAGTTGATGTTATTTCCTGTTCACTTAGCTGATTCAGCATAGCTTGAGTAATTACCAGTTCACCAACCATGTTTATTAATGAGTCAACCTTATCAATGCCAACACGGATTGAGGTTGACTCTGGCGCACTAGCGACTTTTTTATCTTTATTGCTACTTGGTTTTGATTTGGCGGGTAAGGTTGTTGTTTTTTCTAATTTTTCAGGTTGATCTGAGAGAGCTAAATCATGGTTATGATCTGAAATACTAGCTGGTTGTTCATCATCAAATGATCTTACACATAATTCAACTGTAATATCTGCATCATCTTCTACCCATTCAAAGACTTCTTTTATCGCCTTTTCGTCATGGCTTGTATTTAAAAAAAAGCGCCAGTGTAAAAAACATTCATCATAACTTAACTCCGTAATATCAGGCACTGAATCATAAAAAACGGTTGTTTTTAATTCACCTAACTCAGCAAGTTCACTGATCATGTACAGCGGCTCATTTCCTGTTTTAAATAAGTGATGATGAGGCTTAAAGTTAATTTGATATGTGTTGCTAGTCGATAGCACAGCTTCGTTTTGTGGCTTGCTCTCCAATACGTTGTCTTTTTTCTCTAACACATGTTCAAATTGCATCCGCAAAGCATTAGCTTCAGTTAAATCAGACGCTTGATCTGCTTGAAGCGCGGCAAGTAAACCTCGCAAACAATCAACTGCTTTGAGTAATAAATTAACGTGTTCAGTGCTAAGCTCTCGCTCTCCTTGGCGGATCTGGTCTAATAGTGTTTCAAGTACATGGGTAAAATCAGCAACAGAACTAAAACCAAAAGTACCACTTCCCCCTTTAATTGAGTGAGCAGCTCTAAAAATAGTGTTGATAGTTTCTAAGTCTTCCTCACCTGGCACTAAGTTTAAAAGCTCAGCCTCCATAGTATCTAGGCCTTCAAAACTCTCTTCAAAGAAAACTTCAAAAAATTGACTCAAATCTATACTCACACAATACTCCTTCGCTAGCGAATAACCTTTTTAATAACGGCTAATAGCTGTTCTGGGTTAAACGGTTTAACTATCCAACCTGTTGCGCCAGCGGCTTTACCTTCTACTTTTTTTCTAAGCCCGACTCTGTAGTGAGCATAAGTAATGGTGTAAATTTATAATTAGGTAAGCCTCGCAGCTCTCTAATCAACGTAATACCATCCATTATTGGCATGTTTACATCCGAAATTACGACATCAAAATCTTGTTGTTTAGCGATAGCTAACGCTTCACTTCCATCTTTTGCTTCAATTACATCAAACCCTGCTGTTTTTAGAGTAAAACTTACCATTTGACGCATTGATGCTGAGTCATCAACCGCTAAAATTTTTTTCATATGAATTCCTAACCTTTACTTTCAAGTATTAAGTAATGACTTAAACCGAGTTGCTCAATTGAATGTGTTAATGCTTCACTCGCCCCTACCCAAATTATTTTATGCTTAATGATAAGCAGATGTTTTTGCAAAGCACATAAAAGTTGAATTGAGGCAGTATCGGCAGACATTACATCGCTAATATCAAGACAAATATCATTATTACTATTGAGTTCTTTTAGTAAATCTTGATGCAGTGTTTCAGCTTGCATAATGACAAGTTCACGTGGAAGTTTTAACATTTAGTAAGTGCATTCCTTGTCAATTTATTTCATAATAAAAGCTTAGACCTAGTTATTAAAAATGCCATAAAAGGGCCTAAAAAATTAAATTAATTTTTGTAACAGGAATGAAAAACAAAAAAAAGGAGCATAAAGCTCCTTTAAAATACATGAAAAGTTAAAAACTAGTTTTTATAGTAATCGGCTATTTTTTTAAACTCTTCAGTTAAAGTCGTCGCATTAATTAATGGCACACTACCTTGTTTAAATTCGGGTTTAAAAATAGCTATTACGGCTCCATTTTGATCAACCATAGCGACCGAAGCACTATGATCAACTGCATATTCTGATTCACTACTATCGCTAATGGCGTAAATTAAGCCAAGCTCTCGAACAACAGGAAAAAGGTGTTTATGTTCCCCTGATACAGCTAAAAAATCAGGGTTAAAGTAATCTATATATTGCTTTCGTTTAGCTGGTGTATCGCGTTTTGGATCAACCGATAAAAACCAAACTTGTAGCGGATAATCTGCCTGTAAGTTTTTATAAACAGCATTTAACTTAGCTAGTGTTAATGGACAAATATCTGGGCAGCTTGTGTAGCCTAAAAATACTAAATTCCACTGTCCTAAAAATTGTTGCTTAGTCACTAATTCGCCGCGCTGATCGTTTAACGTAAAATCAGATAGTGGCTTTGCATTTTCGTAAACTAATGCATCTAC
Source organism: Pseudoalteromonas sp. BSi20495 (assembly GCF_000241185.1). Classification (NCBI taxonomy): domain Bacteria; kingdom Pseudomonadati; phylum Pseudomonadota; class Gammaproteobacteria; order Alteromonadales; family Pseudoalteromonadaceae; genus Pseudoalteromonas; species Pseudoalteromonas sp. BSi20495. Next base: position 44,048 of record NZ_BADY01000158.1, on the reverse strand, counting down.
ATCTGGTGGACTATTTTCATTTGAACATGCTGATAAAAACAAAACTAAAACAACAATTAATCCAAGCCATAACTGCTTCATAAAGGGAGCCATTTATCTATAAATAAGATTACAAAGAGTACCATTAAATGAATAATCGAAAAACGAAATAAGTCCATTGCAGTCTCATCATTTCCAGCAATTTTTAATTTGACCGCCTTATATATAAACACTGCATTTAATACACATGCGCCTATTAAATAAATTACTCCAGACATACCGATTAAATAAGGCAATACGCAAACAACAGCGAGTAAAACAGAATAAGCAACAACGCAGGTTTTACAAAAATCGATACCATGGGTTACTGGTAACATAGGGATTTTAGCGCGTTCATAATCACTTTTTCGTGCTATAGCCAGCGCCCAAAAGTGTGGCGGAGTCCAGGTAAATATTATCATTACAAGTAACCAAGGGGCTGCTGCCATTTGGTTTGTTTCTGACACCCAGCCTAATAATGGAGGCATTGCGCCAGCCAACCCACCTATAACAATATTTTGCGGTGTAGCACGCTTTAAAAATGATGTATAAACAAATGCATAACCTACCAATGCAAATAACGTTAATATAGCGGTTAAGGTATTAGCCCACACCATTAGCATAATAAAACCCGCAACCCCAATAACAGCTGCAAAACTAAGCGCATGTGTTTTACTTAAACGCCCTTTAGCCACAGGGCGATGACGAGTCCTTGCCATTTTTGAGTCTATCTCACTATCAACCACGTGATTAATAACCGCTGCAGCAGCAGAAAGTAGCCCTATACCTAACAAGCTAATAAACTGTACAGCCATACCACGTCCTACATCGGGAGCCAGCGCTAAACCAACCCAAGCTGTTAGTACCAGCATGGCTACCACTTTAAATTTACTAATTGCTAAGTAGTCTTGCAGCAAACTATGAGTACGCGAAATTAGCGATTGAGTATTAACGGGTAGCAGTATTTTTTTATCAATTATAAGTGCCATTATATTTCCCCTTTATGTGCGTGATTTTAGGTAATAACACAACCTAACCATGCTTAATAACAGTATGGCAGCCATCAAGTTATGCGCCAGTGCAACTCCCAACGGAATATGCAAATGTACTAAAATAAGCCCTAAGCTAATTTGGCAAAGCAGGACAAGTAATACGCTCACAACGCAATTTTTAATTTTTTTAGAGTACGCTTGGCTGTATATTTTCCACATAATTAGCGCCAGAACGATGCAAGTAACCAGTGCCCAAATACGATGTAATAAATGAATAGACATACGCGCTTGCTGCGATAACACACCAAACTCATAATTACTGTGCTCAAGTGGTAATTGAAATACGCTACTTAATGAAAACGGTTGTGCGTAATTACACAATGGCAAACCACTACAATGTGGAGCGGCGTAATTTGCAGCCAGCCAACCACCAAGTGCAATTTGGATAATTAATACACTGAGCGCCACTAAACTTAAACCGAAATAGCGTTTTGCGCCGCTATCGCCACCCATAATGGGTTTTGCGGTTAGCCGTAAATATAAAAGCGTTATAAGTGACAAAATACTAAAGCCACCTAATAAGTGGCCCATTACAATAAGCGGCTGAAGGTTCATGGTTACTGTCCACATACCAAGGGCAGCCTGAAACACCACGAGTAGAAGTAAAGCCAAAGGCAATTGAACTGGCGTAGTTGGATATTGGCGCTTTAAAAAAGCCAACACAAATAAACCTAAAATAAGTAAACCTAAAGCACCTGCAAAGTAGCGATGAATCATTTCTTTCCACGCTTTTGCGGTTTCGAACATCATATCGGGGTAGCTTTGAGTTGCTAAGGCTATATCGGCCTCATGCTTAGGTACCGTTAAAAAGCCGTAACAGCCAGGCCAATCGGGGCAGCCTAAACCTGCATCACTTAAGCGTGTATACGCACCTAAAGCAACCACAATTAAAGCGAGTAACCCTGTTATTAATACTAAGTTTTTATAATTTTTATACATCAGATACTCCAACTTAAGCTCAACTTAATTAGCTAGAACGAGAATAGTTAAGTAATTTTTTTAGATCTTTTAATAACCCTTTTTGTACTAAACGGTTTTCTTGTGGCTCGGCCTTAAAGGGATATTCAAGTACCACTAACCCCATATGATCAATTAAATACAAACTTGCAGGATTTAAACTCTGTTGTTCGGTAATAATTTTCCATGGTAGTTTTTTATTGTCGGGACTTCCCATTACAGCCATATCAACCTTGCCTTGGTTTTTACCAAGTGCCACATATAAATTATTAAGTGCATTGAGTTGTTCGCTGCATGGGGTGTTACATTCGTTTGAATAATTAAGTGCGATAGTCCATTGCTTGGGATTATTTTGCGGCCAATTTTTAAGTTTTATTTCTTGGCTTAAAAACTCGCCATTATTAGTAATTGCAGTAGGCAACCAATCAAACTTTAATGCGCCATATGCCAAAATTAATGGGATAGCGCAGCAGCCCACAAACAACACAAGGGGATTATTTTTCATTATGTGTCCTTTTTTTACTCGCAAAAATAGCCACAGCAGCACATGCAACAGCAATTAAAAACCATTGCACAGCGTAGGCATTATGCTTTTGAGGGCTCATAACAACTGCCTCATAATGAGGTGTTGCAATCTCATCACCATTACCTTGTCTGTAAGCCATAAAATTAATTAATGATTGCTGGCTTTGAGTGCTCAGCATATTCAAGTCGATAGATTGGATTCTTGTAGGTAAGTCATTATTTGTAGTTTTATCTTCAAGCGTAAAGCTACTTAAGTTATTTTCTTTTATTTGCGCTTTAAGAATAAAAACACCTGTAGGCAGAGTAACCTTTGGCAGTGTATCTCTAGATATAGGCGCTTTTACCCATCCTAAATTAACTAAAATCACTTTTTCTTCGCTGTCTGGCTTTAGTAAAGCAAGTAAGTCGTACCCTACTTGCCCGTTATAAACTTGATTATCTAAAAGCCAATATTGGTTTTGCACAAATCGCCCTTTTAACTCAACCAATACACCAGTTTTGTTCCAGCTATCAGGCAGGTTAAGTAATTGAGACCAGCTCATCACACCTCGAGTCTGTTGCTTAGCAATAGCGGTTAGTTGTTGCTGCTTTTGCTCACCTCGCTCCAACTGCCAAAACCCTAATCGCACACACACAAGTACAACAACCACAACCATACAAAGTGTGATTAGTGAGCTAAGCTTTTGTTTGTGCCATAAAACTAACTGCATAAAGGGTCAACTCAGTGATTATTAAAATTATTATCGTACTGTTGTTAATATTTATACTTTTTAACTTATTTAGAGCATTGTTTATTATGGTGTCAGGGAAAACTGAGGGACGACCTATGTCTCACTTTTTAGGTCGTCGCGTATTGTTTTCGGTCGTTGTTTTAGTTGTTGTTATTGCAGCGCTTAAACTTGGTTTTATTAAAGCAAATAATTCGCCAATAAACGCTACAGCACATATACAAATACAAACAAACACAGCCACACCACATCTACAAAGTGCCAATACCAAGCAGCTGCTTGAAAAGCAAAGTGCTTATCTTTAGTAAAGTGCCCTTTTAATATCCGTAAAAATATTACAAATAAAAGTACGGTTCCTAGCGTTACATGCATGCCATGAAAACCAGTCAATAAAAAGAACGTATTACCGTAAATGCCCGCATCTAGCGTTAGGTTAAGGTCATTATATGCATGCATGTACTCCTCAACTTGCAGCCCTAAAAAGCAAACGCCCAATAAAATAGTAGCGCCTAAAAAAACCTTAAGTGGAGTGCGTTTATTGTTTTCCATCGCTACGTGGGCAAAATGTAAAGTAACTGAGGAAGTAAGCAGTATTAAGGTATTTATAAGTGGTAAGCCTTGCCAGCCCATAGCTTGAGTAGTTTCGCCAGCAGGTGTTGAAACTAGCGGCCAAACGGCTTCAAAAGTAGGCCATAATACCTCGTTAGTCATTGCATTATTGCCTGCGCCTCCAAGCCAAGGTACCGACAATACCCGTGCATAAAAAAGCGCACCAAAAAAGGCCATAAAAAACATAACTTCAGAAAAAATAAACCAGCTCATACCTTGTCTAAAAGAGCGATCCATTTGTGCTGAGTACAAACCTTGGTCCGACTCACTAATTACATTTTTAAACCAGCTAAACAACATATACACAAGTACAGCAATACCGGCATAAAGCAGATAAACCCCGCTACCACCTTCTTTACCTACACTCATAACTGTTAAGCCTGCCCCTACTGCAATAAAAAACAATGCAACAGCACCTACAATAGGCCACGGGCTTTGCTCAGGTACATAATAATGCTCATATTCTTGATTCATTTTATTTACTCCTAGTTTCACACTAGTTTAAAAAGCTAGTTATTACTTGCCACCAGCTGTTCACTAATATCAAATACGGTATAAGATAAAGTTAATTCTTCAATATCGCTTGGCAGTGCGGTATCAACATAAAAAAGCAATTTAAATTCAAGTTCTTCCCCTGCTTTTAGAGGTTGCTGATCAAAGCAAAAACAGGCTATTTTATGTAAATACTTTGCCGCTTTACCTGGTGAGACTGATGGTACAGCCTGCATTACTTTATCTAGGTTGCTGTTATTTTTAGCACTAAACATTACCTCACGCATTGCACCTGGTTTTACCACTACACTGTATTCTTTTGATTTAACTTCAAACGGTGCACCACTTTGTGTGTGAGTAGTAAAGCTAACGCCGACTTCTCGGTTTTGTACTATTTGTGTACTTTGCTCTGCTTGCTCAAGCGAAGGCTTTCCATTAAGCCCTGTTACATCACAAAACACGTCATACAAAGGTACTAAAGCAAAGGCAAAGGCAAACATGCCTATGCAAATAAGTACCAAACGTTTGAGTAGCGGTGTGTGTGTCATTACTTAATAACCGGCGGCGTAGAAAAAGTATGATATGGCGCTGGAGAGTCAACTTCCCACTCAAGCCCTTCTGCCCCTTCCCATACTTTTGCAGGCACTTTATCACCGCCACGCGCGCATTTAATTACCACAGCTACAAACAACAATTGCGATAAACCAAAGGCAAACCCACCAATACTTATGATTGCATTAAAGTCGGCAAATTGAAGAGCGTAATCGGGAATCCGACGCGGCATACCGGCAAGCCCTACAAAATGCATAGGAAAAAACAGTACGTTCACGCTCACCAGCGATAGCCAAAAATGCCATTTAGCCAATGTGATATTAAACATATTGCCTGTCCACTTGGGTAGCCAGTAATAGGCCCCCGCCATTATCGAAAATACAGCCCCTGTTACTAATACATAATGAAAGTGCGCCACTACAAAATAAGTATCGTGATATTGAAAGTCAGCAGGTGTAATTGCCAGCATCAATCCCGAAAAACCACCTAAGGTAAACAGCACAATAAACGCAATACTAAAAAGCATTGGCACTTCAAAAGTTATTGAGCCTTTCCACATTGTGGCAACCCAATTAAATACTTTTACTCCTGTAGGTACCGATATAAGCATGGTCGCGTACATAAAAAACAACTCGCCAGCGACCGGCATCCCAGTAGTAAACATATGATGAGCCCATACAATAAAGCTCAATAGTGCTATGGAGGATGTGGCGTATACCATTGAGGCATAGCCAAAAAGTTTTTTACGAGAAAAGGTAGGTACTATTGTAGATATAATGCCAAAGGCAGGAAGAATCATTATGTACACTTCAGGGTGACCAAAAAACCAAAAAATGTGCTGAAACATCACCGGGTCGCCACCGCCTGCAGCATCAAAAAAGCTGGTCGCAAAGTACTTATCGGTAAGTACCATAGTGACAGCCCCTGCAAGCACTGGCATTACCGCAATTAATAAAAAGGCAGTAATTAACCACGTCCATACAAATAAGGGCAACTTCATCCATGTCATGCCGGGGGCACGTAAGTTCACTATGGTTACAATCACATTGATTGCGCCCATTATTGAGCTAATCCCCATAATATGTACGGCAAATACAAACAATGCAGTATTATCATTACTGTATGTTGTGGACAATGGTGCATAAAAAGTCCAGCCAAATGCAGGGCCCCCACCAGGCATAAATAACGATGCCAATAGGATTAAAAACGCAAACGGTAAAATCCAAAAGCTCCAGTTATTCATTCTTGGCAATGCCATATCTGGCGCGCCAATCATGAGTGGTATCATCCAGTTAGCAAGGCCTGTAAAGGCGGGCATAACCGCACCAAACACCATAATTAAACCATGCACTGTGGTCATTTGATTAAAAAAGTGAGGGTCGACCAACTGTAAGCCTGGTTGAAATAGTTCAGCTCTGATCACCATAGCCATTGCGCCACCAATTAAGAACATGGTCAGCGAAAAAATTAAATATAAACTACCTATATCTTTATGATTAGTTGTGTAAAGCCAGCGTTTAAAACCTTTAGCTGGGTGATGAGCATGATGAGCTTCATTGGCGTTAGGTTGTTCTACTATGCTACTCATTAGTTCGCCTCCACTTTGGCATCAAGTGCTGTCTGTATTTGACTCGGTTGAATAACATCACCCGTATCATTACCCCACGCATTACGTTTATAAGTAATAACCGCAGCTAATTGCTTTATAGATAACTGCTTGGCAAAAGCTTGCATTGCCGTACCGGGTCGTCCATGGATAACTACATCAATGTGATCTTTTATATCGCCAAGCACTATCGGGCTGCCTTTAAGTGCAGGAAATACACCCGGTAACCCCATGCCCGTAGGCTGATGGCACGCTGCACAATTAGCCATATATACTTGTTCGCCTAAAGTCATTAACTCTTCTTTTGGGAGGGTTTTATCAAGTAATGCGGCATCTGCTAATGCTGCTTTCTGCTTCGCCTGCTTTGCATCTGCAAGCCATGTTTTAAAATCAGCCTCAGATTTAGCGACCACCACAACAGGCATAAAGCCATGGTCTTTACCACACAACTCAGCACATTGTCCTCGGTAAGTACCTTCTTCGTTTATGTTCGTCCATGTTTCGTTTATAAAGCCGGGGTTCGCATCTTTTTTAACTGCAAAATCAGGTACCCACCAAGAGTGAATAACATCGTCAGAAGTCATTAAAAATCGTACTTTTTGATTTATTGGCAGTACAAGAGGCTTATCAACCTCAAGTAAGTAGTTAGGATTTTTATCTGCAAGATTCGCGATTTCATCTTGCGGGGTAGATAAAATAGAGTAGAACTCTACATCTTCGCCCATATATTCATAATGCCATTTCCATTGCGAACCCGTAATTTTAATAGTGAGATCAGCTTTGCTGGCATCTTCCATTGCAATTAGGGTTTTAGTGGCTGGTACTGCCATAGCAATTAAAATAACAAACGGAATTGCAGTCCAAAGTATTTCTACTTTAGTGCTTTCGTGAAATTGGGCAGGTACAGCCCCTTTAGATTTACGGTGATGAATAAGTGCCCAAAACATAATTGCGAACACTATCACCCCAATCACACAACATATTATAAATATGGTCATGTGCAGCTGATATACATTATTGCTTATATCGGTTACGCCTTTGCGCATATTGTATTGGCTATTAGCCAAAACTGGGTGCGTAAAAACACATAATATAAGCCACAAGGTAGAGGTCAGTTTACCCATGTGACGGCTCCTTTGATGCTATTGCGAATGCAAAGCGAAGAGGCATACGGCTTAAACGCCAATTCGTTATTTTTATTTTTTTAGCCAATCTCATTTAATATTGATTGGTTTTGCTGCGCCAACAACGAGTTTGTGTATATTGTGTGTTCTCAAAACTAAAAAGCTGTGAGTTATTATTAGCTCAGCACATTAATAATTAGCTAAAAAACGAACAACAAGCAAGTTTCAGTATAAAAAACAATCAGGTGATATTGAGTAATTAATAAAAAGTCAGTAATCAACTAGTCAACAGAAAGTTCAAAATATGAGCAAAACAAAGGGGTTTAACGCATTCGGAGGGGGAAAATATAAGTGCAAAAAAATTTACAGCTAAAATAATTAGTTGGCTGTTTACGTCCTATTTTTAGTGCTAATGTTAAAACAAAAATGCGTGCTAAAAAGCACGCATTCATAAAAATAAATTAAAAACTACATCCAATCAGCGTTACGAATAACTCCAACGGCTAAACCTTCTATATTAAAAGATTCATTTTCTAGATCAACTTCAATTGGCGAAAAGTCGTCATTCTCAGCATGCAATAATACTTTTCGGCCTGCTTTTTCAAACCGCTTTACGGTAACATCATCATCAACACGAGCAACTACAACTTGTCCATTTTCTGCAACTTGAGTTTTATGCACAGCTAACAAATCACCATCCATAATACCTATATCTTTCATACTCATACCGTTAACGCGCAATAAAAAATCAGCAGCAGGTTTAAACATTAATGGATCAATTTTACAATGACTCTCAACGTGCTCTTGCGCCAAAATAGGCTCTCCCGCTGCGACTCGCCCGATAAGAGGTAAACCTAACTGTTCAGGCTCTTCTTCCTCAACAAGTTGAATACCTCGGCTTGCACCTGGTTTCATCTTAATAGCACCTTTTTTAGCAAGCGCTTTTAAGTGCTCTTCAGCAGCATTGGCACTTTTAAAGCCTAATGTTTGTGCAATTTCAGCACGTGTAGGAGGCATACCAGTGTCTTTAATAAAAACTTTAACTAATTCGAGAATTTGAGCTTGGCGCTTCGTTAATGGTCGCATACAACTGGTTTTCCATACAGTACATTTAACTGTGAGTATATACAGTTAAATAAAAATCGCAAATTTAAATTAAGCCTTAAAATAGCTAAAGTAATTTCACTTGTGTACATTTCAAAGATATAACTAAAGCTAAGTTTATAAATGATTAAAAATGCAAAGGAGATATTATGAGTATTTGGTACCAGCCCATCACTTTAGAGTTGTGCAAGCAGTTAGAGAAAGGCGTTAATGGCCACGGTACACTAATGAAAACCATGGGAATTGAAATTACCGAAATTGGTGATGATTACCTCGTAGCAACTATGCCTGCCATACCAGCGCATCATAATCCAATGGGCATGGTGCATGGAGGAGCCAACGTAGTGCTTGCCGAAACAGTAGCAAGTTATGCAGCTAACTTCGTAGTCGACTTCACTCAGTTTTATTGTGTCGGACAAGAAATTAGCGCCAGTCACTTAAAAGCATCTCGTAATGGTACTTTAACAGCCACCGCAAAAGCGTTTCATATTGGTAAGCGTAGTTCAGTCTGGGAAATAAAAATTACTAATAGTCGAAACGAGCTTTGCTGCGTATCAAGAATGACCGCAGCCGTAGTAGAGCGAAGATAATTACTTACTGTTACTTTTCGATTGGGTAAATTGTAATTTCCATACCCGCACCAATAGCAGATATACGTAATAATGTATCTGCATCTAAAGCTTGGTTAAAACACTTAGGCGATGTGCCTGATTCAAAACCAATATCAAATGTTCTACGTGAACAACTTAGCCATTGCTTTAACGCATTACGCGAACACGATTCAATAAGCTCACAGATATGGTTAATTGCTTTGTCAGGCGTGTTTACTACACCTGTTGCTTCAATGCGGGCTAATTGACGGTATTCGTCTTTGTCATAATGTAAAATCGTCGCGACTTTTTTCAAGTCTGCCACTAGCAAACTAATATCTTGCTTTGATTCAAGCTCAAGATCTACATTTAAAAATTGAATTTCCGACATTGTTTAGTATTTATCCTCTAATGATTACACCGCAAACTTTAACGCAGTTTTACTTTTATACCAAATCAACTATGTAATATAAGCTGTTTTATATGGTAAATAGATAGTTTTACGCATTCATAGTCCATTATTTAATATTTATCATTTTTAAGTACAAACAATACTTTTTTATAAACTCCATGGCCTGTTGACCTTTGAGGATTAAAATTAAGTGAATTATTGTTTAAAAAAGTATAAAAAATAACCTTGACTTTCATATGCCACCGGTGGCATTTTAAGTGTGCGGGTTAAATACACTGCTTAAAGAGGTGTATTTAAATAAAGCCAAACACACCTCACTCATATTTACGCTTACTTATAACACAAAAAATAAGTGTAAAATCTGAACTGAGTGGCATTACCTAAATTCAGCAGGAACACACAATGAAAACGTCAAAAAGATTCACTCTCAGGCCACTTAATTACATTATTAGTGCATTATTAATTAGCACGACAGCTCAAATCAGTGCTGAAGAAGCCGAACAAACAAATATAAAAAAGAAAAGTGAAATTGAGTTAATCGAAGTTACAGGCTTTAGATCATCACTTAATAAATCGCTGGCTACCAAAAGGTTTGAAGTAAATACCACGGAATCAATTGCAGCCGAAGACATTGGTAAATTTCCAGATTTAAATATCGCAGAGTCACTACAGCGAATCCCTGGTGTCGCAATTTCGCGAGAAGGAGGAGAAGGACGTCAAATTACTCTACGTGGTTTAGGCCCATCTTTTACCCGCTCAACCCTTAATGGTATGGAAGTTCCTGCTAGTACAGATGGGACTGATTCGGGTGGTGGTGTAAATGGCGGCAGAGCATTTGACTTCAACGTTTTTGCATCAGAGCTATTCAATCGCGTTGATATTCAAAAATCACCAACAGCTGCAACCGAAGAAGGAGGTATTGCAGGTACTGTCGATATGTATTCAGCAAAACCTTTTGATTCCCCCGGTCTTCATGTAGCTGCGTCGGCACAGGCAGGCTATAACGATTTAACAGAAGAGACAGACCCTAGAATGGTATTTATGATCAGTAATACATTTGCTGACGATACCTTTGGGGCTTTATTCTCTGTCGCTAAATCAGAGCGCACAGTTCGCCAAGAAGGTTTTGGTACTGTTCGCTGGACAACCCCCGTCAAAGACGGCGGCGGTGTCTATGCTGACACATCAAATACTGACGTTATTGGCACAGCTGATGTGGGAAATTGTGAATTTGAAGGTGAGCAAGTTGATGATGTAAATTGCCTATGGACTCCTCGACTTCCCCGCCCTGATTTTTTTGGTAATGAACAAGATAGATTAGGTTTTACAGGCTCATTACAGTATGCGCCTAACGATGACTTAGTAATTACCTTCGATACCTTGCATTCTACCCTCGACAACAGTCGTACGATGTATAATTTCTTCGAAATGTTCAGAAATACATTTAGCGAGATCACTCCAGACTCTATTACAGTTGCCGAAAATGGAAAACAAATTCAGGCAGGTACATTTAGTGGAGTAAAGTCCCGTGCAGAAAGCCGTCAACAGGTATCTAAAACAAAATTTAAACAGTATGTGTTATCTGGTAAATACCACCTATCTGACTACTTAAAATTAGATGCAATGATCGGCACCGCTGAGTCAAATGCTCGCTCTGAGCAATATCGTTATAATATGACCAGCAATACACCTCATACCGTCTCAATTGATTTTGGAAATAGCGCAAATACTGCAGTGATGGATTATGGCTATGATAATTTAGATGCAAGTTCATTTAATTTAACAGACGGTCGACTTCGTGCTACGGATGTACTCAGAAAAAATGATACTGCCAAATTAGATTTAACTTACGAAACAGACTTTATGAGCATTAAAGGTGGGGTTGCTTATAACGATAGAACAGTAAACTATGATGAATCGCAAATTAATGGATTTCCGGATCAAGAGTCAGCCGTCGGCTTTTCACAATTAATGCCTTACGATGATTATGGTTCAGGCTATGATGGTACGTTGCCGCAATTTATTGTGGCCGATTTTGATGCAATTGAATCACAACTACTCAATAAAGAGTGGACGGCGCGAAGTGCACAAAGCTGGGAAGTTGAAGAGGAAACCATCGCTGCTTATATTCAATCAGATTTTGAATATGAAATATCTGATATGCTCCTACGAACAAATGTAGGCTTACGTTATGTAAAAACAGAAACAACATCAACGGGCTTTATTCAAAGCGATCCTGTTGAAATTGAAAATAGTTACGATAATGTTTTACCTGTTTTAAATTTAGCACTGGATGCAACGCAAGATGTTGTTGTACGTTTAGGGTTATCCAAAACCATGACTCGTCCAAGCCTTGGCTCACTAAACCCAGGTAACCCATCATTCTCCTATTTAAATGGAACAGTCAGTGCGGGTAATCCATTTTTAGACCCATTCACCTCAACAAATACTGATTTAGGTATCGAATGGTATTTTGATGAAGAGTCGCTACTTGCTTTAACTGGTTTTTATAAAGATATAGGTACTTTCATCACCAGCTCAACTGAAGAAAAATTAGTTGACCCTGCATACTTACCTTTCATTGATAACGATCCGCAATACGATCCATCAAGTGCACTTGACCCAAGAACAACACCCTACACCCATTACGTACCTGTAAATGGCAAGGGAACTGTTGTTAAAGGTATTGAGCTAATATATCAACAGCCATTTAGCTTTTTACCGGGGTTATTAAAAAATACCGGTATTGTTTCTAACTACACTCACGTATCCGCAGGAGAAATAACGGGGCTTTCTAAAAATTCATATAATTTCACACTTTATTACGAAGAAGAAAATTATGGCGCTCGCGTTTCAATGAATAAACGCGATAACTACATTACTGATTATACTGGCAGTAATGGTAATGCTGAAGAAGCAACAACAGGTCCAGCACATTATGACCTTTCTGCTTTTTATAACCTCAATGACAATGTAACCGTAACATTTGAAGCTATTAACTTAACCGATGAATACGAGCGCTTGTATACCACTGGTGACGGAACACTTAATTTACCACGAGAGTATAACCATACTGGTAGGCAATTCTTTTTAGGTATTCGCTATAGTATGTAAGTAAATATCTTAACCAAAGCTCAGGTTAAATAGCTTATACAAAGCTGATAGTTTCCCCGCACTATCAGCTTTTTTACAAAAATAAAAAGAGCAAGTACCAGTAACCATTTCAAGCTAAATTCTAAGTCTCCTTTATCTTTTTTAATCAACAGCTTAAACTAGCCATTCCTGTAGTTCACATATGTGATGGATATGACTCGATTTATTCTGGCCTTATTGGCTTGTTTTTTGTGTGTTTCGGTATCAGCGGAGCAGTTCACCCGTTTTTCTACTGCAAAAAAACACCTTATTAAAACCCTACCTGACAACGCTAAAAGCATCTACTGCGGCTGCGACATTAAAAAAGAAGGTAAAAAACTCGTTCCAGATCCCGCAAACTGTGGTTACGTTCCGAGAAATACGCTTACACGCTCAGGTAAGATAAACGTGCGAGCACTACGCATTGAGTGGGAACACATTGTTCCGGCGTGGGAATTTGGTCATCAACTACAATGTTGGCAAGATGGCGGGCGAAAAAATTGTAGAAAAGTAAGTGCTAAATTTAGAAAAATGGAAGCCGATATAAACAACTTAGCGCCAGCTATTGGCGAAATTAATGCCGATCGCTCCAATTATCGATTTGGCATGCTTAGCGAAAACGCCACACAGTATGGTCGCTGCGAAGTAAAAGTAAACTTTAAACAACGTGTAGTTGAACCGCCTGTTTATGCGCGAAAACGTATAGCCGACACCTATGCTTATATGCAAAAAACCTACGGTTTAAAGATATCAGATAAGCAACAAAAGCTCTTTAATGCATGGCAAAAACAAACGTTTGCAGCGCAAAGTGATACTAAAAAGCTATAATTTAATTGGTTGCGCACTATTGAGTAAACCTTATAGTGCGCGATTAAGTTAGTAGGCTAAATAATTATCTAAAATATGCCCACTTTTAAACGGTATTATAAGTCTTGATGCGGGCCAAATATTTCGTAATGAATATGCTCACTTTTAACACCGAGCCCAAGTAACTGGTTTTTTATAAATGCCATGAACCCCGCAGGGCCACACAAGTAAAAGTCGCCATTACTCAATGGTAGCTGTGCTTGTACTGCGTTTAAGCTCATTAACCCAGTAAAGTCAGCGCCCTCTGTCGCTTGATTAAACCACGTTATTGTTTGCAAGTGGTTATTCTGCGCTGTTAGATCATTTAAATATTTTGAAAACGAGTGCTGCTGAGTATTTTCGCAGGCATGTAAATACATAATCTCTTGATTAGAATTATCACTTAATAACGTTTCAAGCATAGCCAGCATTGGCGTTTGCCCAATACCTGCTGAAATGAGTACCGCTGGGTTTGTGTTATTGCGTAAAAAGAAGTCTCCAGCCGGCGGGTATAACTCAACAATAGTGCCTTGCTCTAATGAGTGTAAATAATTAGACACCATACCAGGCTTTGGCTGTAGCTCTTTTTTAACACTAATACGGTAGTTTTTAGCGTTACTTTTTTGTGAAATAGAATACTGGCGAATTTCTTCATATTTGGCGCCCTCTGGCTTAACTTTAATACCTAAATACTGCCCTGGTTTATGTGTAATAACAGCTTCGCCATCAACTGGCGTAAGTGTAAAGCTTGTTACTAGTTCTGATTCAGCCTGTTTGTTGGTTATTTTAAATTGGCGAGTTCCCGCCCAACCACCGTGTTTATTTTTACTGTGCTCATACAAAGCAGCTTCTTCGGTTATACAAATATCAGCAAGTACGCCGTAAGCTTCGCGCCAAGCGTATTCAACATCGGGAGTAAATTGCTCAGGAATAAGCTCTTTTAATGTACCAATTAAATGCGCACCTACAATAGGGTAATGCTCAGGTAAAATATTCAAGCTTGTATGCTTATGATTAATACGTGTTAGCGCTTCTTTTAATACGGCTAAATTATCAATATTTTGTGCATACGCAGCCAATGCATTAAAAAGTGCAAATTGCTGACGACCTGTATCTTGATTCGCCATATTAAAAATATTTTTAAGCTCAGGATTATGACTAAATAAACGCTTATAAAAATGATCAGTAACAACCGTACCCGCCTGCGCTAATAACGGAACAGTACTTTTTACGATCTCAATGGTTTTATCAGATAACATATGTGTTTTCCTATGGGTAAACTAACCACGGCGCCCATCAACACGACGCCGCGTTAATATAGGTGTGCAGTGAATTAAAAATAATGAAAAAGCCACTAACCAAAGCAAAGCACTTATTTGCCAAGCAAGGTGAGGCCCAATAATAAAAGGGAGTAATGAACGAGTAATGGCGGCCACAAGCAAAAACGCAAAAGCAACAGTCATGTAATGAGGAATAGCGAGTGTACGCCCTGTATGACCATGCGATACACGCGTCATCATTGCTAAAATCATCATACCTATTGTGCCAATAGTGATTAAGTGCAGCGCATCTTTAAATTGTATTGCACTGCTATAAAAGCTTATTGCCACCAGCATCAAACCAACACCTAGAGCAAGGTACGAAAAATGCAAAGACCATAACAAAGGTACTCTCAATACCTTGCTATCCCACCAACAACCAGCCCTGACCAGATGAAGCACAGCAACCGTTGCAACAACCAACGCAGGATTAATCGTGTTCAAAAACAACTTGTCGATAAAAAATAAAGTGATAGCCACAATAGATAAATACATCACCGCTTTATCTATTTTAGGAGTGCGAACTTGCTCGGTTAAACCCAGACCTTTAGCGGTAAAAAATGGTAAAACGCGACCCGCAACAATGCCAACTAGTAAAGTAATAACCAGTACTGCGGTATCAACCACACCAAGTGCAAGTTGCATGTTTTTCTGTAAAATGAGTATTAAATACAATACATTGAGCCCACAAAGCACAGCTAAAATAGCTAAAAATGGATAGTTACTTTTGCTATTGGCTTTTAATAACATATTAGCCAACGCGGCTATGGCGCCTAACCACCAAATAACTTGTAATGTAAGTGCAGCATATAAATTAAAATGAGCAATATCAGGCAGTACTACAAAAAATGCTAAGCGTGCTGCAAGCCATATAAACGCAAGCCACATAAGAGCTTTGCCACTTATGCTCGGTACACCTGTCCATGTTTGTGCAGCGGTAAGTAAAAAGCCAACAGCTACAACTCCCGCAAAGCCAAACAGCATTTCGTGCGCGTGCCATAATGTAGCGGGTATAGATAAGTGCCAACTTGCATGGCCTGTTAAAATAAGTAGCCAATACCCCACCGAAAAAAACGCTAATAAACCACCACCCAAAAAGAAAGGCCTAAAAGCAAGCATCCATAACGGCCATTGAGATACTTGATGAATAGCAACGCGTGCTGGCATTGGCTCAGTTAAGTTTATAGGGCGCATTATCGTACCTCCTGCCCTAAACCATGTTGTGCAACACAGCGCAGTACGTAACTTACTTTTAAAATAGCAGCAATAACAATAGTCCCAATATGAGCTGATACTTGCACCGCCATGGAAAAGTACTCAGCAAACGGGTAGCTAATTAAAATACTTGCCGTAATACACACTAAACTCACAGCTAATGCAGTATTGGCAGCAAATAATACTGTTTCGTATAGTGAACTAAACTGTGTTTGATTATTTAAATTATTCAGCATTAGTGTGTTCATGGCGATCTCTGTAACTAACTACGTTACTTAGCTCTTACACATACTGTGCCAAAAAATTTATTCAATTAAATTCAACAAGTTAAATTAAACTACTTTACACTATGAGTCTTTATGACCTACTATAAATTAACTCATAAAAACTCGAATAGGTCATTTTGACATGAATCAGCAATTCAACCTTACCCAAGTTGCTCTAGAGCTTGCTCAAAGTACACTACACGAGCATAGCTTTGATCAATTACTAGCAACGGTTGAACGGGTGATCCCTAGTGATGCAAGTGCGTTATTAGTGCTTCAGGGCGAGCAATTAAAACCACTGGCAATTAAAGGGTTAATGTCCGACAGCCTTGGCAGACGATTTAAAATAGTAGAGCACCCTCGCCTAGAAGCTATTTGCAAAAGCACACTCGCGCTACAATTTGCGCACGACTGCCCACTACCCGATCCATACGACGGATTGCTATTAGCTAAAACCGGCGACATACCGGTACATGCATGTTTAGGTTTACCCCTTTATGATAAAAACGCACTACTTGGCGTACTTACGTTTGATAGCCTTAACGCCAATGCATTTAACAGCATAAGCGCTGATACACTCAATACCTTACAAACGCTGTGTAGTGCGCACTTTAAAACAGCTTTAGAGCTTGCCCATTACAAACAGCATGCACAGCACTCAAGTGCATTAGTGCAAGAACTAAATCGTGAAGCGTTAACACGGGACGGCGGTGAAATTATTGGTCAAAGTCCGCTAATGCAAACACTTAAAAACGAAATTAAACTCGTTGCAGCATCTAACTTTAGTGTGCTTATATTAGGTGAAACAGGAGTAGGGAAAGAGCTTGTAGCGCGTAATATTCACTTAAATTCAGCTCGAAAAGATCAACCGCTTATTCACTTAAATTGTGCATCACTTCCTGAAAATCTTGCTGAAAGTGAATTTTTTGGTCATGCGAAAGGGGCTTTTACAGGCGCACAAAACTCGCGCCAAGGTAAATTTCAATTAGCTGATGGCGGCACGTTATTTTTAGATGAAATTGGCGAACTACCCCTTGCCATGCAAAGTAAACTATTACGAGTGCTACAAAGTGGCGAAATACAAACGGTAGGAGAAGACACGCCAAAGTACGTAGATGTACGCGTAGTTGCCGCAACCAACAGAAATTTAAAGGAAGAAGTAGCTCAAGGTCGCTTTAGAGCCGATTTATACCATCGCCTCAGTGTCTACCCTATTACTGTGCCACCACTTAGTAAACGCGAGCACGACATAACACTCTTAGCTGGTTATTTTATTGAGCAAACAGCCCGTAAATTAGGGATAAAACAATTAAAACTAAGCCCTGAAGCACAAGTACTGCTTAATCAGTACAACTGGCCAGGTAACGTTCGCGAGCTTGAACATGTCATTAGCCGCAGCGCCCTAAAAGCAAAACAAAGCCAATGGCAAAATCCAATAATAACCATTACAAGCGAGCACTGTGATTTAACCCCAAGTGCGCCGCAAAACTCTCTAGTAGCAAGCCAAAGTACAACCAACACCTTAATCAACCAACCTTTAAAGCAAGCTGTAGAATCGTTGCAATACAACGTAATTACTGAGCAATTAAAGAAGCATAACTACAACTGGTCAGCAGCAGCAAGAGTGCTTGAATTAGATAGAGCTAACTTAGTACGCTTGGCTAAACGCCTAGGGATAGAAGTAAAAAAAACACTATAATCATTTAAAACGCTGCTAAAACTATTGATTAGCAGCTAACTCACTAAAGTGTGTTTTTAACAACCCTGCAAAAGCTTGTACTTTAGCAGTACGATGCACTAAGTGATGCGTGACTAACCATACATCGGTAGGCCAGCTTAACTCACTGTGTAATATAGGCACTAAATCAGGATATTGCGCCGCTACGTCATGCTGCAATCCGCCAATGCCTAGCCCTTTAATTATTGCACGAGTCGCTTCTGCGGTTTCAGATACTCGCAGCTTAATTTGCGATGCAGGAATATGTTCATCAGCCCATGAAAAATAAGGCACGCGGGCATTAAAACCTACCACGCCCGATACAAAATTATGTTGTTGTAAATCACTTAATAATTTAGGCATACCGTACTTATTAATGTAACGTTTATTAGCGTATAAACCCGATGAAAGCTGCGCCAAATGCTGAGCAATATAATCGCCTTCATCAGGTCTTGGGCCTGCACGCACTGCAATGTGTGCTTGTCCGTGATCGAGCCTTAGCCTTTTTTGTTCTAAAATGACCTCAAGCTGCACTTGTGGATGTAGCGCCTGAAATTGCTCACAGACATCACCAAGTATATCCATAAAGCCACTTACTGTCGTTAGCAACAAACTACCTCTAAGGGTGCTATCGGCTGCTACTATATCGTTATGTAACTGCTCTAAGGAGCTATGGATTGTTTGTGCTGTTGCAAATAACTTGGTGCCAATTTCAGTAACCTTGTAGCCACGAGCATGGCGATGAAAAAGCCGTGCATTTAAGTTTTCTTCAAGATTATTAATGCGTCTAAGCACTGTGCTGTGGTGCACATTAAGCTCCTCGGCCGCCGCTGTCAGCGTGCCTAACCGTGCTACTTCAAACGCAACTTTAACATCTTGCCAATCTTCAAATTTTATCGCCATGCTGCCTACCTTTTACTTATGTGCATATACGCACATAAGTGTTGCGTTTATTAGGGTTTTCTACAAGTGAAATTTTGCTACATTAGTCATGTAACTTAAAACATTAAAAGGCCACTACCATGTCAGCACCAAAAATTATCGCCCTAGCTGGAAGCCTTCGCCAAGAAAGCTTTAATCAAAAAATTATTAATGAGGCAGCACGTTTTGCTCTACAAACAGGTGCTGAAGTAGAAGTAATAAAACTAAACGAATTAAACATCCCACTATTTAACGAAGATATTGAAGCGCAAGGTACACCTAGCGATGTACAGCTTTTAAAAGATAAGCTACGTACAGCCGACGGTATTTTACTAGCAAGCCCAGAGTACAACGGCTCTATTACCGCAGCACTAAAAAATGCGATTGATTGGGCATCGCGTACAGAGCAAGGTGCTGTTCCTGCTTTTCGTAATAAAGTGGTTGCTTTGTTTGCAGCATCGCCTGGTGGGCTTGGCGGCTTACGCGGTTTAAATCATGTGCGTGATATATTAAGCGGCATTGGATCGTTAGTACTTGCCGATCAACTTGCAGTACCCGCTGTGCACACACTGTTTAATGAGAATGGGCAAATAAATGAACCTGTAACGGCTGAAAAAGTATCAGCCCTCGCTCATCAGTTAGTAAGCGTTGCAAGTAAGTTAAGATAACTTGCACGCCCGCCTACTTACTTTGTCGCCGCTATTTTTGCGGCGATAAAATCGGTATGCGTTACATATAAAAGCCCTGCGACTTTACGTATTACGTAGTCTTCTTGGGGATCTATTTCTCCATCGGCATACGCTAAGCGCCATAATAGTTCTATTATTTCTATTCGCTGTACCGCGCTGCAATGCTCATTAATCTGTTTTGAAAACTGAAAGTAATCTATCGCACCATCCAAACTACTCGCCGCATTAGTAGTGAGCTCATCAACTTCGATATCTGTTAAATTAAAGTACTTTTTTAAGGTTACAGTCAGGGTTTGTTGTTCATCATGTTCAAGCTTGGTGTCGGCACGCATTACTTCAATAAGCAATGCAGCCACAGCTGTTTTTAAATCGTGCTTTTGCATACTTGGCTGCTGGTCATCGAATACTGCAAAAAGCTGTTTTATTTGTTTGAACATCACGTTATCCCTTTTTGGGTGTTAGACTGAATATAAAGAAATCGAACTTGTATAAGTAATTAATGGGTATAAAGTTCGCAAATTAAAGGATACATTTTTATGAAAGGATTAAACTCCCCACGCTTCACTATAGGTGCGATACTGGTGGCCCTTTCGAGCGCAAATACAGCCTTTGCTGAAAAAGCCGAAACAGAAAAACTCTACGACTTTGACAACAAAGTGCATTACTACCAAACAAAAATTGGCGAAGACAATTATAAAATAAAAATTAAGTCTGACGATTACAAACACTTTTCCAACCAAAGCGTATTTTTATTACGCCATGCTGAGCGCTTATGTCGTGGCAACACCTTTATGTTGAAAGTGCTTGAAGGCGTGCAAGAATACGAACGTTTTCCAACTAAACCACGCGCCTATCAACCAGATTTAAGTGTTTTACTACAATGCGAAACTAAAGAAGATACAAGCAAGGGCAAGTAACCTTAGTCTTTATAACCCCAAGGTGCTGATGGTGGAGTAATCGGTTTAGTTAAATCAAAATCCACCTTAAACTCACGTGCTTGGCGAATTAATCGATAAGTAAATACTTCCGGGTAAATATACATTTGCCATGTATTACCTACAGACTGTGCAATCCCTTGTTTTACAAATAACTCTTTAGAGTACTGGTCTGCTGGAAACGACTGCATTTGTGCAAACCCTGCATCAAGCGTATGGCCACCATACATAGTTGATGCGTCGTCGCTGCCATCTTTATGACGATGATCGTGCTTTAAACTCAAGCCACTTCCTGTTTTTGTTATGATCCATGTACGTGATGCATCATCACCCACATGAAACGGTACTTGTAGCTCAGTGTCGGTACATTTACGAACATGCATAACCAGTTTTTTATTCTCAAATGAACTTGGTCCTTTTGCATTATCTACACTTACTTTACCCTCAAACGCTTTACCACAATGCGTGGCAATACCGTTAAAAAAGGCATCGTGAGTAGGAATAGACACCAAAGGTGCAGGGCGTGCAAAGGCTGTTGATGTGGCAAGTATTAGAGTTGCTGCCGTTAATAATTTCATAGCAAGTTCCAAAAAATATTTAATGAAGTAGATTAACGGTTTCTCATTGATAAAGGAAATTTAATAGATTAAAGGTGTATAACACAGCTAACGTTGAATGCCTTCATACGAGTTAAACCTGAACTTATGATTTAACAAATAGCTATAGTCGTGTCAAAACACCTCTCAATAGTGCTAAAGCGATTGCACCCAAAATTGACACATGGGGGAAAAAATCTTATGATTAAAATTCGAGCAAAAAGGATATCACTATTAATTTAATGGATAAAACAATGATTAATTTTTTTTACTATAGTTATCATGTTGGCACTACTCCCTCATAAGCTAATGGCGAATGATGCGAGGGTATTTTATTTCAACTCAGCTAATGGCGATGAAATTAAAGCAATTGCAAAAAGGGATGCCTCAGGGATTATGCAATATACTTTCACTGTTCCTGAAAATACTAACCCTTATAACGCTTTTTACGATTTTGTATTTTCAACTATGAATCAGGAAAATTACGAATACTTTGAGCTTAGGCCATGTTTTGATTGTCACGAAAACTACTCATTTGAAGAAAATGCTAATACAGAAAATAGCAAATTACTTTCACGTAATGAGCCTGTTGTAGAACGTAGAACAATAAAAAGCAAGCGAGACTTGGCCAATACCCTTTTGGAAAGTATTGCAAATAATTTAGGCACTAGAAGTGTTAATGCTGTTTTTGATGCTGCCACACAGAATCAAACAAGTGAATCAAGTCAATTTCAAGTGATCACTGTCGGTAGCGACAGAAAGCCCGTTGGTCTATGTCTAATAACTCAATCATCATGTGACACCATGAACGACGTATCCGCAATGTCTCTAGGAGGCAGTCAATTTGGTTTTGAAATTAGTAAAGTTTCTGAAATGGATCGCTGGGAAAGAGTCAGAGAAATTGAAGCTGCAATCGAACGATATGCCAGAAGTAAGCGATACCAATGCAAAGTTGTTGTTACCAATAGCGGTAACGGTGATGTAAGACAAATAGTTTGTTTTCCATCATACTAGCGTAATGAAACGCGGCCTTAACCGCGTTTCGGTGACACCAATAAAATCTAAGCAACTTAATAAACGCTCTTTTACGTCTTTACGAATACCAACACTAATTGGCCAGACTTATCGCTTGTTAGTGTTTGGTTTTTAGGCAAGGCAGAGCCTATGTAGTGTGGTTATTCCCCATAAATAGGCGATAACGCAGCATAAATACCAATTGATTTAGGGGAGTTTAGTTGCATCTCTATTCTTTATTGTTTTTATTAACAATCCGAAAGTAACAGAAGTATTATTTCTCCACAAATAAAACGAAATTAACGGCTGCTATCAATAAGCTTTTCAAACAAAGCGGCTTTTACAACCACTAAGACTAAAGGATAACAACCTGCCATTAACACTATTTCCCGCTATAAACAGTGATAAAACTCCTTGAAATAAAAACCAAGACATTGATTTGTAATAACTTTAAATCATTTTGTGTGGTTTTATAATTTTTAACGTAAAGCTGATTGTCAGATTAACTGTATTAAAAACAACCATGCACGACCTTTTGCCTATACATAGCAGCCCAAAAGCTGATCTACCCTGCATGTTCAATATTCATTTGCTTTAACAAAAGCCGTATTTATTTGATTAAGCAACAATGTTGCAGGAGAACGCATGCAAACTACACCACCCGGTGATGCACCATCAAACACGCACAAGAATGCTCAAAGCTACGAGCAGCTTCACAAACCGAGTTCAGAGTTTAATACTCGCGACGAGTATCTCGAACATGAATTACAGATTATGCAGCCTAAACGCTGGCGTCCTAATTTACCGTTTAGAGATTACCGATTTGAATTTGAAGACACCATTCCTGCAATGGCGGGCACTATTGGTAAAGTCGTTATGGTGGGGGCTATTGCGGCAACATTTGCAGCGCCTCTTGGTTTAAGCGATGCGTTTGTTTTAGAAAACGTGCGCTACGAATTACTCATTGTTTCTATTTTTATCATCTTATTCTCAGGCTTTATTTTACCAACAGCTAACTTGGCTGGTACTCATGGCCCTCTTATACCGTTAATTCCTATTGTAGTTGCAGCTGGCGGCCACCCTATGGCGTTTGGCTTACTCATTGGTGCCTTTGGTTTTATTTTGGCCATAACCAAAGGAGGAAGTATGCTCGCGCGCCTAACCAGTAAAGGTGTATGTGGCGGGCTACTCATTTATTTAGGCTTTATTGGTACTATTTCGCAGGTTAAAAAGCTGTTTGCCTGGGCTGAAGCCATTGATATGGCGCATATTGCGTTTATTGTTATTTTAGCCACCATTTTATTGTATGCGCTATTAGAGCACTTTAAAAAGCGTTGGTTAGCCGTGCCGTTAAGTTGCCTTATTGGTGGCGTGGTTGCCTTTGCCTTAGGCGCACCGTTTGAGTTTCATACTGCACCAGGTTTACCAAATATGAACCCAGCTTACTGGTGGGGTGAAAACACGGGCTGGATGCTTGGCCTACCAACGCTTGAAAGCTTTGTTGTTGTACTCCCATTTGCAGTGCTCGCCGTTGCTATGTGGTCTCCTGATTTTTTAGGCCATCAAGTATTTCAAAAAATAAGCTATCCGCAACGCACTGAAAAAGTACAAATGAATATCGACGACACCATGCTAAGCGCATCGGTTAGACAAACATTTGGCTCACTTGCCGGTGGTGCTAACTTTGCGTCCTCTTGGGGAACCTACATTGTACCTGCTGCTATTGCTAAACGCCCTATTCCGGCTGGCGCCATTTTAACAGCCGTATTTTGTATTATTGCTGGTTTATGGGGTTACCCTATGGATTTAGCAATTTGGCAGCCTGTGCTCTGTGTAGCACTTATTGTGGGCGTGTTTATCCCGCTACTTGAGGCTGGCATGGAAATGACGCGCGAAGGTAAAACAACGCAATCAGCCGCTATTGTGGTATTTGCCTCAACCTTAGTTAATCCGGCTTTTGGTTGGTCGCTTACTATGTTACTTGATAACTTAGGGCTTATTGGCTGTAAAGAGCGCAGCGCTGAGCTAACTAAAATGAGCCGCTGGGTGATTCCACTTATTATGTTTGTGTTACTTACCACTGTAATGGCAATTGTAGGCATGTTACCCGGTATACCTGCGTTAATGGCTGACTTTAGGCATTAACCTTTCGCTACCACATCTAATATTTACCCACAAAAAAGCACGGCAATTGCCGTGCTTTTTAATACGTGATTTTTAATACGTGATTTTTAATACACACGGTTAAGAAATTACTGCCAAGAACGCTCAGTCGCTAGTTGTTTTTCAAACGCATCAATTTGTGGGTTTAGTGTTTCGGTTACACCAATAAAATCTAAGCCACTTAATAGGCGCTCTTTTACGTCTTTGCGAATATCAAAACTAATTGGCGCAAACTTACTGCTTGTTAGTGTTTGATTTTCAAGGTCGATTTCAATGTTTATATCGTCGTGCTGCTCGCTAAATACAAACAATTGCTCAAGCGTATCGGCAGGTAATGCAATGGCTAACATTTGGTTGTTACCACAGTTATTAAAGAAAATATCTGCAAAGCTTTCAGCTAAAATAACTTCAAAGCCATATTGCTTAAGTGCCCATGGCGCGTGCTCGCGAGATGAGCCACAACCAAAGTTGTCGCGCGTTAATAATATTTGCGCGCCTTGGTAACACGGGCGATTTAAAATAAAGTCAGGGTTTGGCTCGTCGTTATCTAGGTAACGCCAATCATAAAACAATGCAGCATCAAAGCCTTCGCGGCTAGTTGATGTTAAAAACTGCTTAGGGATAATTTGGTCAGTATCTACATTGTTTTTATCAAGTGGGGCCATTAAGCCACTAAAAAATACGCTCATTAGGCTTCTCCTCTAATATCAACAAAGTGACCATGTATTGCAGCGGCTGCCGCCATTGCAGGGCTAACTAAATGGGTACGCCCGCCACGACCTTGGCGACCTTCAAAGTTACGGTTAGAAGTAGATGCACAACGCTTGCCTGCTCCTAGGCGGTCATCGTTCATCGCTAAACACATAGAACAACCTGGTTCGCGCCATTCAAAGCCAGCGGCTTTAAAAATATCGGCTAAGCCTTCGTCTTCAGCTTGTTTTTTAACTAAGCCAGAGCCCGGTACAATTAACGCCTCTATGCCGGCTACAACGTGCTTGCCTTCAACAATTTTTGCCGCAGCACGTAAATCTTCAATACGGCTATTAGTACATGAGCCAATAAATACCGTGTCTACTTTTGCGCTTGATAATTTATCGCCCGCTTTTAAGTCCATGTATTTAAGTGCGCTGCGAATAGCATCGGCTTTAATTAAATCAGGCTCTTTATCTGGATCGGGTATGCACTCATCAACACCAATTACTTGCTCTGGGCTTGTGCCCCAAGTAATTTGCGGTTGAATGTCGTCGGCATTTAGCTCAACAACTAAATCAAAGTGTGCGCCTTCATCTGTTTTTAAGGTTTCCCAATATTTAACGGCTGCATCAAAATCAGCGCCTTTAGGTGCAAACGGACGACCTTTTAAGTAATCATAAGTAATTCGGTCAGATGCAATTAAACCCGCTTTTGCACCCATTTCTATGCTCATATTACATAGCGTCATACGGGCTTCCATTGAAAGCGCTTCAATGCCTGCACCACAAAACTCTGCTACATAACCTGTGCCACCAGCAGTACCTAACTTGCCAATTACCGCCATAATTAAATCTTTAGCCGTAACCGTTGGACGCAAGACTCCATTAATTTGAATTTTTAATGATTTCGCCTTTTTTTGCTGTAGCGTTTGCGTTGCTAATACGTGCTCAACCTCAGACGTACCAATACCATGCGCTAATGCGCCAAACGCACCATGCGTAGAAGTATGGCTATCGCCACATACAATGGTTGTGCCAGGCAAAGTAATACCTTGCTCTGGGCCCATTACGTGCACAATGCCTTGGTTAATCGAGTTTAAATCGTAAAGTACAATACCAAACTCTTTACAGTTTTTATCAAGCGCCATTAATTGGTTTTTAGATACTTCGCTTGCCGCATCAAGTGAACGGCTCTTAGTCGATACGTTGTGATCCATCGTTGCAAAAGTTTTTTCTGGGCAACGTACAGTACGGTTTTTTTCACGTAGACCTGCAAAAGCCTGCGGAGAAGTAACTTCATGCACTAAATGGCGGTCAATATAAAGTAAGTCGGTTTGCTCATTTATGCTGGCAACGGTATGTGCTTGCCAAATTTTGTCGTATAACGTTTGGGCCACTTGCTAATTCCCTAATCTGTTTGAGTTGCAGCATAACGGTGCTGCAACTTTACTATGTTATTAAATGCGTGAAACGATGGCTGCTGCCACATCGCTTGTGCTGTAACCTTCATTTGGATATATATCTGGTGTGCCAACGCCTGCTTCTACGGCTTCTGCTACTGCTTTTTCAATGGTGCGTGCAGCTTCGTCTTGCCCTAGCGAGTAACGTAGCATTAATGCGGCACTTAAAATTTGTGCTATTGGGTTTGCAACGCCTTTACCTGCAATATCTGGTGCTGAACCGCCTGCTGGCTCGTACAATCCAAAACCCGATTGATTCAAGCTTGCCGATGGTAATAAGCCCATTGAGCCTGTGATCATGGCGCACTCATCTGACAAAATATCGCCAAATAAGTTATCGCAAAGTAGTACATCAAACTGGCTAGGCTGTTTAACTAACTGCATAGCGGCGTTATCTACGTAAATGTAATCTAGGCTTACTTCTGGGTAGTCTTTGCTTACTTCGGTTACTACTTCGCGCCATAATACACTTGATGCAAGTACGTTTGCTTTATCAACAGAGGTAACATGGTTACTACGTAATTTTGCAGCTTCAAAAGCAAAGCGTGCAATACGTTCAATTTCTTTTCGTGAGTATGTTTGCGTATCAAATGCAAACTCTTCTGCGCCTTCACCACTGCGGCCTTTTTCGCCAAAATAAATGCCGCCGGTTAGCTCGCGCACACATAAAATATCAAACCCTTTTTCGCTAATATCAGCGCGAAGTGGTGACGCTGCACTTAATGCAGGTAATAACTGTGCAGGGCGCAAATTACAAAACAAACCAAAGTGCTTACGAAGCGGCAATAATGATGCGCGCTCAGGCTGCTCATTTGGTGGTAAGTTTTCCCATTTAGGACCGCCTACCGAACCAAATAAAATAGCGTCAGCGTTTTCACATGCAGCAAGTGTACTCTCTGGTAATGCTTTACCAAATTCGTCAATGGCTGCGCCACCAATTGCATAATGCTCACGGTTCAGGGTAAAACCAAACTTATTGCTCACAGCATCAAGTACTTGTTCTGCTGCTGCCATCACTTCTGGACCAATACCGTCGCCAGCTAATACGGCAACGCTGTAGTTTGTTTTACTCATCCTGCTTTCCTTTGTTGTTTTAAATCAGACACTTTTTGTGCACGATAAATTAAGTTATAAACACGGATCATGGCGCGTACCGACGCTTCAACCACATCCGCTGCAATGCCCGCACCGTGGTAAGGTCGGCCATCGTATTTAGCTATAATATTTACTTGCCCTAATGAGCTTGCACCTTGGCCTGTCGCTTCTAAGTTATATTCAATCATTTCAACGCTCATACCGGTTAAGCGCTCAATAGCTGCAAACGAGGCTTCTACTGGACCATTACCTGTCGCGGCTTCTTGTTTAGCTTCGCCATCAATTCGCATGCCAATGGTAGAGCTTGCTACCGATTGTGAGTTAGAGGCTGAGTTAACAAACTCTAATTGGTATTTTTCGTCTTTGTCGTTAATTTGATTAAAGTAAATCATTGCCTCAAGGTCGTAATCGTATACTGTGCCTTTTTGGTCAGCCAATTCGATAAAGCTTTTATATAAGCCATCCATATCGTAATCAGATTTTTGATAGCCTAACTCTTCTAAGCGATGTTCAATAACATGGCGACCCGAACGCGAAGTCATATTTAATTGGTTGCTTGGCACACCAACGCTTTCTGGCGACATAATTTCATAAGTATTTTGCGCTTTTAATACACCGTCTTGGTGAATGCCTGAGCTATGTGCAAAGGCGTTTTCGCCAACAATCGCTTTATTTGGTTGTACTGGCATATTACAAATTTTAGCCACTTGACGAGATGCGCGGTAAATTTCTTCACTTTTAATATCTGTGTATACTTTTAAATGGTCTTTGCGCATTTTCATGATCATTGCCACTTCTTCAAGCGAGCAGTTACCAGCCCGCTCACCAATGCCATTGATAGTACACTCAATTTGGCGTGCACCCGCTTGTACAGCGGCCACAGAGTTTGCTACAGCTAAACCTAAATCGTTGTGGCAATGCACACTTAAGCGCGCTTTATCAATATTTGGCACGTTATTCATTAAATGACGGATCATCGCGGCGTATTCGTCTGGCGTTACAAAACCAACGGTATCTGGCAAGTTAATAGTTGAAGCTCCGGCGTTAATTGCCTGTTCAACAATTTTACATAAATCCCAATGCGGCGTACGACCGGCATCTTCACACGAAAACTCAACATCATCAGTATAGTTACGTGCCAATTTAATTGATTTAACAGCCATTGCCGTTGCATCGTCTAAGCTCATACGTAATTTATGTTCAAGGTGCAAAGGGCTTGTAGCAATAAAAGTATGAATACGGCTTTGTTGTGCTGTGCGAAGTGCTTCGCCACAGGCTTCAATGTCTTTGGCAACAGAGCGTGCTAAACCACAAATAATCGGGCCTTTTACTTCGGTTGCAATACGTTGCACCGAGCGAAAATCAGCAGGGCTCGAAACTGGAAAACCCACTTCCATCACATCCACATTCAAGCGGCTAATTGTATGCGCTAATTGAATTTTATCATCTTCAGTAAGGCTTGCTTTAAGTGCCTGCTCACCATCACGTAAGGTGGTATCAAAAATCCATACTTTATCTTGCTCTTGCATAACTGCCCCTCATTCCTATGTTACCCAAATTTCAATTAATCCCAGCCGCGAGATAAAAAAAACCCCGCAATTGCGGGGTTTTTAGTGTTCAACTCGATGCAAACACACTAATCCCCGCTTACTTGCCATAGCAGTAAGAGGTTAAGTTTTAGTGTAATTAAACGAATAATATGCATCTTGTTTTCTTGTGTGTGTGTTCAGTGAAGCCTATTTTTAACATTACAAAGCGACGGAAGCAAGCATAAAAATTCCACAAAACAGATTTAAAAACGATTCAATTGGGTTTTTTAATTCAACCAAGGCACCTATTAAGAATTAAAATAACAAATACATGACTAGTGACGCTTAAATTAATAAGCACTGCAATATACCGTGCTTATATTAACTTTTTACAATTTTTTTAAGCTATGCTTCTTTACTCGTTTCTCTTACGTAATGCCCGGCTCCACGAGTAATATAACGCAGCTGCCAAATAACGCGCTCAATCAATTCGTCGCGTTGCAATCCTTCTATATCGAGCGCTTCTGCACCCGCATTAAATACGAGCGTTACCATAGATTCCGCCTGAATATAGGCGTGCATAGCATTACATTTAGTTTCACTTTCTAAATAATGAGCCAACTCTAAAATAAAATGTTTTACCTCGCGCGCTACTGCGGCTCTAAATGCTTTAGAAGTCCCGGAGCGTTCTCGTAGTAATAATCTAAATTGATTACTTGAGTTATCAATAAACTCCATAAAAGTAACCACTGAGGTATTTATAACACTGCCGCCATCGTTTGCTATTCGTCTGCGAGCTTGACGCATAAGTTGGCGAAGGGTTAAACCGGCTTCGTCTACCATGGTTAAACCTAACTCATCCATGTCTTTAAAATGACGATAAAAAGAAGTTGGGGCAATACCAGCTTCTCGTGCTACTTCGCGTAAACTTAAATTCGAAAAACTATGATCAGCACTCAGCTGATTAAATGCCGCTTGAATTAACGCCTGTCGTGTTTTTTGTTTCTGTTGCGCTCTAACACCCGACATCAACAGCTCCCTGAATTATTTTATATGAATATTTAGTGATATTAGCTCAATTGTACAGTCTAATACTTGACGACAAGAGTTTGAAATACTATTTTAGCTTACAGTTGTACGCTGAGATTGAGAATTATGAATAAACCACCGATTATTTGGACAAACGTCCTATTTTTTAGCCTAACCTTTTTGGCGGCTGCCACACTTGTACCTTGGTACGCAATTAGCTACGGATTTACCAGCGCGCATTGGATTGCTTTTGTAGGCTGCATGTTTTATGCAGGCTTATCAATTACTGCCGGCTACCATCGATTATGGGCACATAAAACCTATAACGCACACCCTGCAGTTGAATTTATTTTTGCGCTTGGCGGTGCTTTTGCGCTGCAAAACAGTGCATTGCATTGGAGTAGCGATCACCGTATACATCACGGTCAAGTTGACGACCCAATAAAAGACCCTTACGCGGCGACCAATGGTTTTTGGTATAGCCATATCGGATGGATGTTACGTGACTACCAAGGCGATAGCTACGGTGATTATAGTAATTGTCGTGATTTACAGCGCAATAAAATAGTTATGTGGCAACACAAACATTACTTAAAGCTTGTGATTGCTATGAACGTAGGCTTGCCTCTAGCACTTGGTTTATTGGTTGGTGATGTGTGGGGGATGTTAATTCTTGCAGGTTTACTACGCTTAGTACTAAGCCAACACTTTACCTTTTTTATAAACTCAGTTGCACATATTTGGGGCTCTCGCCCATACACCGAAAAAAATACGGCACGTGATAACGGCTTTTTAGCATTATTTACATACGGTGAGGGGTATCACAACTTCCACCATATTTTTGCAAGCGACTACCGTAACGGTATTAAGTGGTTTCATTACGATCCAACAAAATGGATGATCCGCTCTTTAGCTGCTGTTGGTTTAGCCAATAAGCTAAAGCGTACTCCTGTTGAGCGTATAGAAAAAGCGAAGGCCGAAACGCTCATGAGCAAAACGCAAACGCGTCTTGCAAAATTGCCTTTAGCACAAGATAAGATTACATTATTACAACAAGAGTACGATTTACTGCTGAAAAAACTGCAAAATTATTGTTCACTACAAAAACAAGTGTTAGAAGTTAAAAAAAATAACATGGCAAAGCAGTGTGAACGCTCAGCATTAATGGCACAATACCATGAGTTGGAAGCCGCCTGGGAAAATCAAAAACAGGCATGGCTAGCACTTAATGCGAGGTTATTAAAAGCCTCTTTTAATTAATTTAGGAGTGGCTGTGGCCAAACAACCAGAACAAAAAAAAGTACCCGTGACATACCAATATGATGCAATAATTATTGGCACGGGTCCTGGCGGTGAAGGTACCGCCATGAACCTTTCAAAAAACGATAAAAAAGTAGCGGTTATTGAACGCCAAGAATCAGTTGGTGGCGGTTGTGTACATTGGGGAACAATTCCTTCAAAAGCGCTTCGCCACTCTGTTAGCCGCTATATTGAATATAAAGCAAATCCGTTATTTAATGTTGGTGAGCGCCCTAGCCGCCTGACATTTCCTGATATTTTACGTCACGCAAGTTCTGTTATTTCTAAGCAATCTAATTTACGTAGCAGCTTTTACGATCGTAACCGCATTCATATGTTTCAAGGTGATGCGAGCTTTGTAGATAAGCACACAATTGAAGTAAAACGAAATGATGGTTCAACTGAGCGACTGACTGCTAAAACGATTGTTATAGCAACGGGTTCGCGCCCTTATCGCCCGCCAGAGGTGGATTTTACGCATTCTCGTATTTACGAAAGTGACACAATACTTGGCCTTGAGCATGACCCTCATCGTGTACTGATTTACGGAGCTGGTGTAATTGGTTGTGAGTACGCGTCAATATTTAAAGGTTTAGGCGCTAAAGTTGATTTGGTTAATACACGCGACCGACTACTTGCCTTTATGGATGCAGAAATATCTGACGCGCTTAGCTATCACTTTTGGAATAGCGGTATTGTTATTCGTCACAACGAAGAGTTTGACCGAATTGAGACGCGTGACGACTGCGTTATAATGCATTTAAAATCAGGTAAACGCGTAAAAGCTGATTGTATTTTATTTGCTAATGGTCGTACTGGTAACACTGATACACTAAATCTTGAAGCCATTGGCTTAAAAGCCGATAGCCGTGGCCAATTAAAAGTTAACGAAACATACCAAACAGAAATTGATAACGTTTACGCTGTAGGTGATGTAATTGGCTATCCTAGCCTTGCAAGTGCTGCGTTTGACCAAGGTCGTATAGCTGCTGATGCAATTGCATGTGGTAACTGCGATGACAGACTGATTGTTGATATTCCGGCTGGTATTTATACCATTCCAGAAATGAGCTCAGTAGGTAAAACCGAGCAAGAGCTTACAGCCGCTAAAGTACCATATGAAGTTGGCCGTGCTCAGTTTAAGCATTTGGCTCGCGCGCAAATTGCTGGTACTGAAGTAGGTAGTTTAAAAATATTATTCCACACCGAAACCAAAGAAGTACTTGGCGTACATTGTTTTGGCGAACGTGCCTCTGAAATTGTTCACATTGGCCAAGCTATTATGGAACAAAAAAATGGTGGCAATAATATCGACTACTTTGTAAATACCACATTTAACTACCCGACCATGGCTGAAGCCTACCGTGTTGCGGCATTAAATGGTTTAAATCGCTTATTTAAATAAGTAGTTTTAAAAGCCTTTATAAATAGGTAACAAAAAACCCGCAACTTAGCGGGTTTTTACTTTTAAACAGTTTTAAAGCTTGTTTAAGTGACTATTACTTATGGTACTTAGCACTTAGCTCATGTACTGCATTAATGAATACGCCAGCATTTTCAGGGTCTACATCTGGTGTAATACCGTGGCCTAAGTTAAACACGTGGCCATTGCCTGTACCGAAGTCTTCTAAAATAGTGCCTACTTCTTGGCGAATACGCTCTGGTGTACCGTGTAACATAGATGGGTCCATATTACCTTGTAGAGCTACTTTATCACCCACGCGGCGCTTAGCGTCGCTGATATTAATAGTCCAATCAAGACCGATTGCATCACAGCCTGTTGCTGCAATAGCTTCAATCCATTGACCACCATTTTTAGTGAACAAAGTAACCGGTACTTTACGACCGTCGTACTCACGAATTAAGCCATCTACAATTTTATGCATGTATTGTAGTGAAAATTCGTTGTAATCGCGCGGGCTTAATACACCGCCCCATGAGTCAAATACCATTAGCGATTGCGCGCCAGCTTTAATTTGAGCATTTAAGTAATCAATAACTGAATCAGCTAACTTATCGAGTAATAAATGAAGTGTTTGCGGTTCTGCAAACGCCATTTTTTTAATTTTACCAAATACTTTGCTGCTACCGCCTTCAACCATATAAGTTGCTAGCGTCCAAGGTGAACCAGAAAAACCGATAAGCGGTACTTCACCTTTAAGTTCACGACGAATAGTGCTTACCGCGTTCATTACGTAGCCAAGCTCGTCAGTTGGATCAAGTTTTGGAATTTTTTTAACATCAGCAAGAGATGAAATAGGGCGTTCGAACTTAGGACCTTCGCCAGTTTCAAAGTACAGACCTAAACCCATCGCATCTGGAATCGTTAAAATATCACTAAATAATATAGCGGCATCTAACGGGTAGCGACGTAGTGGCTGCAGTGTAACTTCACATGCAAGCTCAGCATTACGGCACAGGCTCATAAAATCGCCCGCTTGTGCACGTGTAGCGCGATACTCTGGTAAATAGCGTCCTGCTTGGCGCATCATCCATACCGGAGTTACATCAACAGGTTGTTTTGCAAGTGCACGTAAATAACGGTCGTTTTTTAATTCGCTCATGGCGTAAATGATCCTAAGACTTGTATAAATTGTGCAAGATTGTACCACCATATTCTCCGACCCTCTATTGCTTAGGGACGAAAACAGCCTTACCTAGAGGCAGATCAATATAATCTACGGTTTCAACCTATTTTGACTATAAAACAAGCAAACAAACCATAACATTTAAAACTTTTTATTAATATGTTTGCAACATCGAAAAAAGCTTGTTATTGTTTGTCCCGCGTTAACAAAAACAATAATAAAAATCTTAAAATAATAAAAATAAAAGTTTTAAAATAACAACAATAAAAATTATCTCATAAAAATAAGAAAGCTTGTTATAACAAGCCAATGAAAGAAATTAGACCACCTTAACCGGTGGTTTTTTCTTGCCTGCAATAAATCTCACCATTTACCATTCAATAAATTACATCGCTTTTAGAACATCTATTTTACTTGTTGATATACACGCAAATTAAATATATCTTGATGTATATAAACTTATTATACTTAATTTAAAGACCAACCCAGCTAGGAGAACAGTTATGCTGACGCGTGTAGAAAAAGCTCAACAGAAATGGGGTGGTAGCCACACAGTAATCGATAAATGGTTAAATGAACGCCAAGAGCTTATTGTGCTCTTTTGTAAAATGGCTGGTTTTTCTCCATATGATAAAAAAGATCATGCTTTACCAGAGCCTGCTCAAATTGAATCTTTTTGCCAAATTCTGATGGATTATTTGTCTGCCGGTCATTTTGAAATTTATGATGACATTGCTAAAGCTTGTGAAAATAAAGGCCCAAAAAGCCAAGAACTTGCCAATGCAATTTACCCGCGTATTTCTAGTACAACTGATATTGCACTGGATTTTAACGATAAATACGCAGAAGTAGATAAAGAAGACTTATTAAAAGATTTTGATAACGATTTATCTGTTATCGGTGAAGCGCTAGAAGCACGATTTGCGTTAGAGGATGAGCTTATTGATAACTTGTTTTCTAATCACACAAATTAATACGTGTAAGTAACGTATTAAAAAAGGGACCTAAGGTCCCTTTTTGCATTTATAAGCTAAATAACTTTTAGTTTATATGATGATTATTTTGCAGGAGCTGCGTCTTC
Source organism: Pseudoalteromonas sp. BSi20495 (assembly GCF_000241185.1). Classification (NCBI taxonomy): domain Bacteria; kingdom Pseudomonadati; phylum Pseudomonadota; class Gammaproteobacteria; order Alteromonadales; family Pseudoalteromonadaceae; genus Pseudoalteromonas; species Pseudoalteromonas sp. BSi20495. Next base: position 8,693 of record NZ_BADY01000158.1, on the reverse strand, counting down.
ATCGTTTTGAATTTCAAGTAATTCAACATCAAAAATAAGTGTTGAGTTAGCAGGAATTTTACCTAAATCGCGGTCGCCGTAAGCAAGTTCTGAAGGAATAGTAAACTTGTACTTAGAACCCACTGACATAAGCTGTAAACCTTCAGTCCAACCCGCAATTACGCGGTTAAGAGGGAAAGTTGTAGGTTCGTTGCGTGCATATGAGCTATCAAACTCAGTACCGTCTAATAAAGTCCCTTTGTAGTGTACTTTAACTACATCAGTTGCTACTGGCTTTTCGCCATCACCTTCACTAAGCACTTCGTACTGCAGGCCAGACTCCGTTACTGTAACGCCTTCTTTTTTAGCGTTATCAGCTAAGTATTTAACACCCGCTTCTTTGCTTTTTTCAGACTCAACTTTTGCTGTTTCTTCTTGCTTAGTACGTACTGATGTATCTAATGCAGTTAACACTTCACGAATTTTTTCTTCGTCAATTTTTGCATTACCAGCAAGTGCATCTTCAAAACCACGAATTAAAAGTGCTTGGTCTAGTTCAATACCAATTTCAGTTTTGTCTGCTAGATCTTTATTTAAAAAGTTACCTACAGATGCACCAATACCGTATGCTTGTTGCTGTTCAACAGTGTCTAGCTTAACTTCTGCTTGCTCTTTTTTTGCTTCTTGATTACAAGCTGTAAGCGCTAAAACTGACGCTGCAATCAATGACAATTTAATCGTCTTTTTCATTTTAAATCTCCGACACACTTTGCAGTTGTCATTTATTGTATTATTACTAGTTAAAGATTAACGGCCTACATGATAGGCTGCTTGTTTAATGACTAAATTTCACATTGTTAGCTAAACTAAAAACATATCCAGTGATTAGACAAACAACCTAGGCATTCAACGCGTCCTAGTCTAACCTCTCAGTCACTAAGAGTTAAGAGGAAATACCTGTAACATGTCGATATTTCGTACTTATTTAATCGTATTAAGCTGTTTTTTAGCTACAGCTTGTACCGATAAAAAACAACAGGCTGTAGCAAGCTACGAACATGCTGCGCAAGGTGCATTTTCATCAACGCTATCGAACGATGGTAAATACAGCTTGATCTCCTCTATTAACCATGGGGTCGCCCTGTGGGATAATCAACAGCAAGTGCTAAAATACCAGTGGTTTCAGCAACAATCACAAGATAGCCTAGTGTATGCAGTAGCCATTGCTTTTGATAACAGCGTGGCCGTTACCGCCGAAAAAACCACGTTTGCGGTGTGGGATATAACCACAGGCAAAAATAAAGGTTATTACAAAATACAAAAAGCCAGTATTCGCGATATTGCCATTAGCAATCAAGGCCGTAGTGTTTTATACGGCCGTAGCGACGGCGTAGTTGTATTCATAAACCTTGAAACCGGCAGACGTATCGAATTTTTAGGCCACCAAGATAAAGTTAACACCGTTGATTTATCGCCCAACGGACGCTTTGCTTTAAGCGGCTCTAACGATTATGTTGCTTACTTTTGGGATACACGTACAGGGCAAGTAATTCATCGTTTTAATCACCCAACGCGTGTTACCCACGTAACGCTCGATCCACAAGGTCGCTATGCGTTTACGGCCGATAGTATGGCACAAGCAAATGTATGGAAGCTGACTACAGGTGATCTTGTGAGTAAACTGAAGTATATTGCGCGTCAGAAAATTTTTACTGCTGTGCGTTTTAACGAACAAGGCACTTTGCTTGCAACCGGCTCGCCAAATAAGCGCGTAGATTTGTGGCAAATACCAAGCGGTGAAAAAATTCAAACTTGGCAGGTTGCCCCGCGCGAAGGCAGTAAGCCTAAATCGGCGGTGGTGCTAGATGTGACATTTACAGATAACGGTAAGTCGTTGTTAACCGAAAGCTCCAGCGGTATCGCAGAGCGATTTATTATACGAGAGAATAATGAACACAATTGAACATCGCTTAATGGAACTTGAAGCCAAAGTGGCTTTTCAAGACGAAACGATTGAAGTCTTAAATGATGAAATAAAAGTGCACCAGCAACTTTTAGCAAAAATGAAACGCCAAACTGAGCTGCTAGCAGAAAAAATTAAAGAGTCGCAGTCATCATCGTCTATGATGTCAGAAGCACCTGAGCCGCCTCCACCGCATTACTAAAGCCGGTAAAAATTAGGCAATAAAAAACCGGGTTAGTCGCCCGGTTTAAACACACCAATTACTTGTTCAAATTGGCGAGTAGACGCCTGAACAGCGTTATCGGGTTGCGCCATTTTATGACCACACTCAACACACTCTACTTTTTCAACATCATGTTCTCTGTATAGCATCATAGTATCCATGGCTTTGCAGTCAGGGCACGATGCACCAGCAATAAATCGCTTCTTTTGTCTCACAACATTTTTCCTGTGGTTTGAACTGCCGCTATTTTATCGTATAACTTCGCTTGTTGATACGCTTGATAAGCGCATTAAGTTCTATGTTATGATAGCGCCAACTTAACAAGGGCACAGCAAAGTAACGCATTCATGATCCAAATCTCAGAAATAGAACTACTTCGTGGCGGTAAAGCCTTATTAAAAAACGCATCAGCTACGTTATTTCCAGAACACAAAGTAGGCCTTGTTGGCGCTAATGGCTGTGGAAAATCAACGTTATTTGGTTTACTAAAATCAGAACTGCAACTAGATGCCGGTAATTGCAATATTCCAAAAGATTGGTCTATTGCCTCAGTAAAGCAAGAAACTCCAGCCCTTGAAATAAGCGCAATTGATTATGTACTCCAAGGCCATCCAGAATACTATGCAATGCGTATAGCACTGCGTGAGGCCGAGCAAAACAACGATGGCGATACACAAGCCAAAGTACATATTCAGCTTGAAAACATTAAAGGCTATAGCATTGAATCAACCGCAGGTGAGCTATTACACGGCTTAGGCTTTGCTAATAACCTAATAGAAAACCCTGTAAGCTCGTTTTCGGGTGGTTGGCGTATGCGTTTAAACCTTGCCCAAGCATTAATACGCGACGCCGATTTACTATTACTCGATGAGCCAACAAACCACCTTGATTTAGATGCTGTTTATTGGCTTGAACGCTTTTTACGCGCTTACACCGGCACCCTTGTACTTATATCGCATGACCGTGAGTTTTTAGATGCGGTGGTTGATCAAATTTGGCACGTAGATAAGCAACTTATCAACGTTTACAAAGGTAACTACTCGCAGTTTGAACGCCAAAAAGCAGAGCGTTTACTACAACAACAAGCAATGTTTGATAAGCAACAAGATCAAATTGCGCACCTTGAGCAGTTTATAACGCGCTTTAAAGCAAAAGCCAGTAAAGCTAAACAAGCACAAAGCCGTGTGAAAGCACTTGAACGCATGGAAAAACTAGCGCCGGCACATGCCGACTCGCCATTTAACTTTGAGTTTGCAGAGCCAAAAGCATTACCAAACCCACTAATGACAATAGATAAAGCCAAAGCGGGTTATGGTGACGTCACTATTTTAAATAATATAGAGCTAAACCTTGTACCAGGCAGCCGAATTGCTTTACTTGGTCGAAATGGCGCAGGTAAATCAACATTAATTAAACTGCTTTCTGGTGATTTAGAGCCGCAAGCGGGTGAAGTTATTCAGCATCACGGATTAAATATTGGTTACTTTGCGCAGCATCAGCTTGAATCTCTTGATTTAAAAGCCAGTGCAATAATGCACTTGCAACGCCTCGACCCAAAAGCCACTGAGCAATCACTACGTGACTTTTTAGGTGGTTTTGCCTTTATTGGCGATAAAGCCCTTGAGCCCGTAGCCCCATTTTCGGGCGGCGAAAAAGCACGTTTAGTACTTGCCATGTTGGTATACCAAAAGCCAAACTTATTACTACTCGATGAGCCTACAAACCACCTTGATTTAGAAATGCGCCATGCACTTGTTATGGCACTGCAAGGCTTTGAAGGCGCCATGGTTACCGTATCGCACGACCGCCATATGCTTAAAAATACCGCCGATGAGTTTTACCTAGTCGATGATGGCAAAGTAACCCAGTTTGGTTACGACTTAGATGCGTATTACCAATGGTTACTCAATGCCAATAAAGAAGCGGTTAAAGCGCAGCAAAGCGACGAGCCTAAAGCAAACCCAGGTGTTAATCGTAAGGAACAAAAGCGCTTAGAGGCTGAGTTTAGAAAGGCCACTCAGCCACTTAAAAAGCAAATTGAAAAGCTTGAAAAGCAACTCGATAAATTCACCGCAGAACTAGCTGAAGTTGAAGAAGCACTCGGCGATAACGAACTCTACAACGACGATAACAAAGCCAAGCTTAAAGAGTTATTAGCTAAGCAAGCAACCCTTACGCCTAAACTTAACGACGTTGAAGAAGAGTTACTTATGGCACTTGAAGAAATGGAAGAAAAAGAACAGGCATTCGCCGATGAACTTGCTCAATAGCGACCATTTTTGGCAGTTTGCGTGCACCTTGTACGCAAAGCCTGTGCAACAAACAACCTTGCTGGCACTACAAAACCAGCAAGGAAAAAACGTCAATTTATGCTTATTACTGCTTTATTTAGATTCATTAGATTTAAGTATTAATACCCAACAGCTAAATGAGTTAACGCAAGTAGTGAGTGAGTTTGATACTCACGTATTACAACCCCTGCGCGCCGCACGCAGCTATTTAAAAACTAATCAGAATACGATAAGTGATTACGCTACAATACGCGCAGAATTGCTAAGCGCCGAGCTAAAGCTTGAAAAACAACAGCAATGCATGCTCATAAGCACCGCTAACGGTCTTAAATTAAAAACTTCTGATACACCCAACAATATAAAGCTATACGTGTAAGTAAATACATTTCATACATTGTTGAAGTACGCACCGAATCTATAGAACACCCTCTTAAAGCATGATCTAAATCAACTTAGCTTCGCACTTACATCTGCTTAAGTAAATAAATTGATCTCGATCACATTGCGACCTGCAAGCACCGCTTATGATTAACCCATCAAAAACGAGGGGAGCAACTTATGAGCGTATTCTTTAGAGACTTTTTTACAGATCCAGTTTTATTTATGTCTTTTGGGTTTTTAACCATTGTTGTTTCTCTGTGTATCTTTTTTGCTTTTTTCTTTCTTAAAAAGATACATGATGCAGAAGTTCCTGAACAAAATTAAGCACGACGCACAAAGCGCCCTATCAGTTACTGATTAGGCGCTTTTTATTCTTTTTGATACACTAGCGATTCTTTTTTGCAAAGTGTGTAGTACAAATATGATCCCACAGTTTAAACCCGCATGGTGGATGACAAACCGTCACGTTCAAACCATAATGCCGCGTTTTTTCCGCCCATTTCATAACACTAGCTACGAACTTGAGCAACTTGATACACCCGATGGCGATTTTATCGAACTTGCTTGGTCACTTCCGCATAACGAAACTGCACCTCTTGCTATAGTCCTTCATGGCCTTGAAGGTAATATAAATAGCTTTTACGCTAAAGGCATGATGAAGGCATTAAAAAAGCAAGGTTATGCAGTTGTGCTTATGCACTTTAGAAATTGCTCAACCGAAGTAAATCGCTTGCCTCGCGCATATCATAGTGGTGATACCGCCGACTTAGCTTTTTTTATTAATCATCTAAAGCAACAATATCCAAATAGACCCATGGTTGCCGTTGGCTTTTCGTTAGGCGGTAACGTACTTGCCAAATACTTAGGTGAACAAGCACTAGCATGTCCTTTAAGCGCGGCTGCGGTTGTTTCTGCACCTTATGATTTGTCGTCATCAAGCGATGTAATTCGTAAAAGCCTAGGTAAAATTTATCAAAAGTATTTGCTCGATCGCATGAAAAAGTCGATGCAACGTAAGTTGCCACAAATTAAGCAGCAAATATCTATCACTACCGATCAATTAATGAACATTGACGACCTATTAGAGTTTGATAACCAGCTAACGGCTCCTTTGCACGGCTTTGAAAACGCTCACGATTACTATCGTCAAGCCAGTGCGATGCCATATTTAAAGCATATTGCTGTGCCTACATTAATTATTCATGCAAAAGACGACCCCATGCTCTCAATTAAAGCCGTACCGAGTAGGCAAGACGTAAGTGAGCATGTTACGCTGCGCATCTCTGAAAAAGGAGGGCATGTTGGCTTTATTGCCGGTAAAAATCCGTTTAAGCCTATATTTTGGTTAGAAAAAACCGTACCCAATTACTTTGGGCAATATGTTTTAAATAAAGTGAATAATGAGCAACTATGATCATCCCTTTTGAGCAACTCGATAAAGATACGCTATACAATTTAATAGAAAGCTATGTTTTGCGCGAAGGCACCGACTATGGCGAAATAGAGGCTAGTATTGAATCTAAAGTAAACCAGGTTAAGCTTCAGCTTAAAAATGGCGAAGCCATGGTGTTTTTTTCAGAGCTTCATGAGTCTGTAACCATTATTTCGAAAGGCGAATTTAAAGCGCTGCAAAGTGAGGAGCATCAAGCAGAGTCGTTTGATTAGCACTTGTAACTTTTGAATTGAACGTACACAATGGCTTTTTACCCTAAGAGCCAAAACATGATAAAACTCAGCACTCTAGTGGTAGCCATATCACTAGCTTTAACTAGCCAAGCCCAAGCAGAACAAACAATAACAGCATCTGACAAGGCAATTAAACTCGCTAAAGATACCATTTTAATTGATACCCATATCGACGTACCTTATCGAATTCACGAAAGCTGGGTTGATGTAACCAAAGCAACAACTGATGGCGATTTTGACTATCCTCGCGCTGTAAAAGGCGGTTTAAACGCCCCATTTATGTCAATTTATATTCCTGCGCATTTAGAGTTTGAAGGTAAAGGAAAAAGCTATCAGCTAGCCAATCAAATGATTGATAGTATGGAAGCGATAGCCCAGCGCGCACCCGATAAGTTTGCTATTGCGAGCTCAAGCACTGATATTGAAGAGCAATTTAAACAAGGTAAGCTGTCTATAGCCATGGGTATGGAAAATGGCTCTCCTATCGAAGGTGATATGAAAAACCTTCAGCACTTTTACGACCGTGGCATTCGCTACATCACGCTAGCGCACTCGCAAAGCAACCATATTTCGGATTCGTCTTACGATATACGCCGTAAATGGAAAGGCTTAAGCCCATTTGGTAAAGAGCTTGTCACTGAAATGAATAATATTGGTATGCTAATCGATGTATCGCATATTTCTGATGATGCGTTTTATCAGGTTATGGAGCTTTCTAAAACACCAGTAATTGCCTCTCATTCATCACTTCGTAAATACACGCCTGGCTTTGAGCGTAATATGAATGACGATATGTTATTAGCGCTGAAAGAAAATGGCGGCGTTATTCAAATCAACTTTGGCTCAAGCTTTGTTACCGCTAAAGCAGGTAGTTGGGGCAAGCAATTAAAAAACACAAAAGAGTCAGCTAAAAAAGAAGGCACTAAGTTAAGTAAAGATTTTGATGCTGCGTACCGCGCTAAAAACCCATACCCATTTGCAAGTCTTGAGCAAGTGCTTGACCATATTGATCACGTAGTTGAGCTAATTGGTATTGATTATGTAGGTATTGGCTCTGATTATGATGGAGTTGGCAATTCATTACCTATCGGTTTAAAAGATGTATCTAGCTACCCTAATCTTGTTCAAGGTTTAATGGACAGAGATTACAGCGATAAAGATATTAAAAAGATTCTTAGCGGTAATTTATTAAGAGTTTTAAAACAAGCTGAAGAGTATGCTAAAAAGCATTAATCGCGAAAGTTAAATAGCAAACCTTTTAGTGCTTATTGAATTTCCTTTAGTGCTTAAGTTCTTTTATGGCTTTTAAAACTGTTTCATTAATATTTTTATGCAAAGCTTGAAAGTAAATATTAGGGTTATCACTATCTGTGTTAACCCTATCTATGTTAGCCCTAAATAATTCTTTAGGCGAAAAGGTCTCAACTTTCTCATTAATCGTTAGCTCGAGTCTTGAATCTGAGTCTTTCAAAATAAAGTCACATACATTAACTAGCTTTTCAGATAGCCTTTGATCTAATATTGATGCTCTTGCATTATCTTTTATTGATGATATAAGGCTGCCATACTTCTGTTTATATTCATCGCGGTCAATAATTGAGCTGTAGAAATCTAAAAGAAGTAATCCTGAAGTATTTTCTTTAATGTCTATATAGTCCTTCAATTCATAAAGCTTTAAGCAAAGCTCAGCGGTTAGCTGCAACTTAGAAAGTTTAACAGCCTGTTTAGATGCTTCATGTGACTTAACTGCGACTTTATACGTTATAAAAGCAATAATAGCAGTAATCCCAGCTATAATTAATGTAAGAAGATCTGCAATACTTAATTCCATATAAACCCTCTGTAATATTGGTAAATAAATTAATATAACAAACATTAATAAGTCCCAAGTGGGACATTTTCTATCTATTTTTATAAGGTAGTTAAAAAAAGGGTCCAAACTAATTCCTTTTTATTTTATTGCTACAGCTTTACTCTAAAAGCTGTTTTAGGATGCCCAAAGCCGCCTTATTTGGCAAATAATACCACAAAGAACTTTCCCTCGGGTTTCGTAAAACTCAACCCAAGCTACGGCAATAAAGCTATGCCTAGGAGAAAATCACTTTTCTTCAGGCATTAAAAAAGGCCACCTAAGTGACCTTTTTCTAACAATTAACTTAAAAGTTAATTG